>JAHIJU010000165.1 GCA_018898235.1 Actinomycetota bacterium
GACCGACTCCGGCATCCCCGACTACCGGGGTCCGGACTCCCCGCCCCGTCGTCCGATGACCTACCAGCAGTTCGTGTCCGACGAGGCGTTCCGGCGCACCTACTGGGCGCGCAACCACGTCGGCTGGCGGCACGTCCACCGGACCCTGCCCAACGACGGGCACCGCGCGTTGGCCCGGCTGGAGCAGCGCGGGCTCGTGAGCGGCCTCATCACCCAGAACGTCGATCTGCTGCACGAGCAGGCGGGGTCGGTGAATGTCATCGACCTGCACGGCCGGTACGACCGGGTGGTCTGCCTGCGCTGCGGGCACCGGTACTCGCGGGCCGAGGTGGCCGCGCGGCTCGACGACCTCAACCCCGGGTTCGCGGCCGATGTCGCCGACGTCGAGATCGCACCCGACGCCGATGCGGTCATCGAGGCGACCGAGGGGTTCGTCGTCGCGGACTGCTGGGCGCCCGACCCCGACGGCGGGTCCGGGCCGTGCGGCGGGATGCTCAAACCCGAGATCGTCTACTTCGGCGAGACCGTCCCGGCCGCCCGGGTCGCGCAGGCGTACGCGCTGGTCGACGAGGCGCAGGCGCTGCTCGTCGCCGGGTCCTCGTTGACCGTGCAGTCCGGGCTGCGGTTCGTCCGACGGGCCGCCGGCCGGCAGATCCCGGTGGCCGTGGTCAACCGCGGGGAGACCCGCGGCGACCGGTTCGCGGACCTCACGCTGCACGCCGGCACGTCCCCGACCCTCACCGCGCTCGCCGACCGGCTGCCGTCGTTGCCCACCACGTCCCGCTGATCGACGACCGGGGCGCCACGCCGACCGGGGTTGCCCGCGATCCGCCGCACCGGACCGCACTCGGATCGAACGGCGTCCGCCCATCGCCGCACGAGGCCCCGCCGCACGGGGCCTCAGGGACGACGGTCCGCGAAGAACTCGCGCAGCACCTCGGCGCACTCGTCCTCGCGGACCCCACCGACCACCTCGACCCGGTGCACGGCCCGTCGGTCGCGCACCACGTCCCACACCGAGCCGCACGCCCCGGCCTTCGGGTCCCACGCCCCCAGCACGAGCCGCGGCACCCTCGCCAGCACCAGAGCCCCGGCACACATGAGGCACGGCTCCAGCGTCACGACCAGCGTGCACCCGTCGAGCCGCCAGGACCCCGCGACCGCCGCCGCCGCACGCAGCGCCCGCACCTCGGCGTGCGCGGTCGGGTCGCCCTCGGCCTCCCGGGCATTGCGTCCCAGACCCAGCACCTGCCCGTCGGGCCCCAGCACCACCGCCCCGACCGGGACGTCCCCGGTGAGCAGCGCCGCCCGTGCCTCGTCGAGAGCGACGGACATGGCCGCGGCTTCGTGATCGTGTGCTCGCACCCGACCATCTTCGCCGCTCGGCCCCTCCGCGCCCGTCCGCCCGACGTCCCGCCTCCTCCGCCCCGTCCGCCCGTCCGCCGGAGCCGGCCCGCCACCCCCTCCAGCCACACCCGAAACCGTCGGACCCGACGCCCGCGAACCGGAGGTTACGGGCGATCGCGGGCCACCGACCCGCCACAACCACCGGTTCGACGAGCCTGCACCGTCCCGACCGGCTCGGCGGCGCCGCGCACCTCCGAGACCTGTCTTGTCGCCCCGCCGCCGGGTTCGGGCAGGCGGCCCGACCACTAGGCTGCCGCCATGCGCCTGCACGTCGCCGAGCACCCCCTCGTCCACCACAAGCTGACCGTCCTGCGTGACGAGAACACCCCGTCGCCGACGTTCCGGCAGCTCGTCGACGAGCTCGTCACTCTGCTCGCCTACGAGGCCACCCGCGACGTCGCGGTCCACGACGTCGAGATCCGCACCCCGGTCACGGTGACCACGGGCGTCAAGATCGCCGACCCGGCCCCGTTGGTGGTCCCGGTGCTGCGCGCCGGGCTCGGCATGCTCGAGGGCATGACGCGGCTGCTGCCGACGGCCGAGGTCGGGTTCCTCGGCATGCGTCGCGACGAGGAGACGCTCGAGGCGATCACCTACGCGAACCGGCTGCCCGACGACCTGTCCGGCCGCCAGTGCTTCCTGCTCGACCCGATGCTCGCCACCGGCGGCACCCTGGTCGCGGCCATGGACTACCTGCTGACCCGCGGCGCCCGCGACGTCACCGCGATCTGCCTGATCGCCGCGCCCGAGGGCCTGGCCACGGTCGAGAAGTTCGTCGGCGACCGGGCCGACGTCAAGGTCGTGGTCGCCGCTGTCGACGAGCGCCTCAACGAGAAGGCGTACATCGTCCCCGGCCTGGGCGATGCGGGCGACCGGCTGTACGGCATCGTCTGACCCGTCGACCGCGCGACGCCGGTCCGCGGTCAGCCACCCGCAGTCGCGGTCAGCCACCCGCGTCTGCGGGGACCCGGGAGCTACGGCGTCGCGGGCAGCTCGGACTCGACCGTGACGACGCCGAG
Source organism: Actinomycetota bacterium (assembly GCA_018898235.1). Lineage (GTDB taxonomy): Bacteria > Actinomycetota > Actinomycetes > Actinomycetales > Cellulomonadaceae > Cellulomonas. Next base: position 2,427 of record JAHIJU010000165.1, read on the forward strand.
CAGGTACTGGTCGCCGGTCGTCGTCGCCGACAGCGAACCCAGGTCCGACGTCATCGTGACCGGCGCGAACGCCTTGGCATCCACCCCCAGGGAGTTCTGGAACCGCCACCCGGTCGCCGTCGAGTCGAAGGCGTTCGTCGACCGCCCGGCCGAACCGTCCCAGCCCACGGGCGTCAGGGCAGAGCCGTTGAGCAGCAGCCGGTCCCCGGTCGCGGTGCGGTCACCCTCCCAGGCGACGACTCCGACCGTGGCTCGGGTCCCGGTCTCGGCGGTGAACTCGAACACCGGCGCCGCGCTGCTCGTCCCGCTCCACGTCCCACCGTCGTAGACGGTCACCGAACGCGCCCCGGTCTCGACCGCGGCCTCGGTCCCGTAGACGACGACCAGCGACCAGCCCGCGTAGTAGTTGGCGGTCCCGCCGTCCTGGGTGCCGGGGGTCGCCACGGCGGCATCGGCCACCGACCAGGCGCCTGCACCGCCCGTCCGGACGAGCTCGGTCACATCGGCGTACGACTGGTAGTAGTCGCGTCCCGCGTTGTCGGTCTTGTCCGCGATCACCGCCCCGGCCACCGGGGAGTACGCGGCGCCGGGCCCGGCGAGCAGCACCTTTGTCCGGTCGGTGCTCCAGGTGTCGGAGGCGGCGGCATCGGCCGACCAGTAGAGCCCGGCCCACAGCACCGGCGCGCCACCCGGCACCGCGAGGGTGGTGGTCGACGAGTTGGCGCGCGTCGTCGGCCTGGTCACATCGGTCGGCGGGTTGTCGTCGAGCGGGGTCATGGTCAGCCCGTTGTTGTCCGCCGTGCCGTCGCGCACGATGGACGTGCAGCGCGCCGACGTCACGCAGGACAGCAGCGGGGCCCCGACCTGCGTCACGTGCACATCGCCGGTGAAGGACACCTGCGGCACCAGCCCGCCCGACGACGCCACCACCGGCAGCGACCCGTGCGCGGTGATCCCGCCGTCGGCCACGACCGAGATCCCGGTCGCCGCGGTGACGGCTCCCGCGGCCTTGACGTGGACCAGCACCTGGGTGCTGGTCCCGGCATCCAGCAGCCCCAGGTCGCAGACCACCTGACGCGGTCCGGCACCCTGGGCGCACCCGGGCGTCTGAGCGCCCGCATCCGCGACGTAGGCGATCCCCGCGGGCAGCGCCAGCGTGGCGACGACCCCGGACGCCGCGGCACCCGCGGCCACGTCGACGGAGAACGTGGCTGTGCCCGCCTCCCCGTCCGTGAGCAGCAGACGGGCGCCCGTGGTGCCGACAGCGACGACCGGTGCGCGGGCGGTCAGCGCCAGCGTGGCGGCCTCGTCGACGTCGGCGTCGTCGGCACCCGCTGCGACGGACAGCTCGCCGAGCCGACCGAACTGCCCCGCCGCGGCGGTCAAGGGAACGTCGAGCGACGCCCGGGCCTGCGGGGCCAGCCCGTCACGGGTGCAGACCTGGAGCTCGTCGGTGACCTGGCAGCTCCAGCCGTCGCCGGTGGCGACGCCCGCCCACGCCGCGCCCGAGGGGCGGGTGAGAGTGAGGGTGGTCTGCCCGGCGGCCAACGACCCGGTGTTCGTGACCGTCACCGGGACCGCTGTCGAGGTGCCGAGGGCCAGGGCGCCGAGCTCGGCCGGGGTGGCGACCAGCAGGTGCGCAGGGGTCGAGACCGAGTACTGCACGAGCGCGGACCCCGCCCGTCGGGTGGGACCGAAGCTCAGACCCACCGTGCCGGTGACCTCCGCGCCACCGCTCCCGACCACCAGGTCCAGCCGCAGCGTCGATGTGGACCGCCCCGGCAGCACAGCGGTGCAGACGATGGTGCCGGTACCCGGCGTGCAGCTCCACGGTCCGCTGGTCGAGGTCGTGCTGCGCACCCCCGACGGCAGTGCGACCTCGACGCGCGCGGGCGCCGAGTGGGTCGTCCCGACGGCACCCTCGTTGGCGACCTCGACGGAGAGCTGGCGGCTGCGCCCCACGACGAGGGCGACCGTCGGCACGGAACCCCGCAGCGCGATCCGGGCCGGAGCAGGCGCGATCGCGACCGGCAGCGACGACACGGACGCAGGGGCGTCCGCGCCCTCGAAGCGCAGCCCGACGGTCCCGTCCGCCGCCTCGTACAGCTCGTCCACCGAGACGTGCAGCACCAGCTCGGTGCGCACCCCCGGCGCCAACGAGCCGACCGTGCACCGGGCCGCGACGTCACCGCTGCCATGGACGCACACCCAGGAGGCGGAGGCCGCCGGGACGGCCGCCCCGCCCGAGGCGATGATGTTGCCCTCCAGCAGCCCGGTCAGGTTTACCCCGGCGGGGAGCACGACGTCGGCGGTCACCGCCGTCGACGCCCGGCCGCCGACGTTCGCGATGCCGAAGGTCAGCGTCTGGTCGTCCAGGCCCGCCGTGAGCGACAGCCCGCCGCCGGACGTGTCCACCACGACCTGGGCCGGGGCGGGGGCGGGCGTCGAGGTCGCGACCGGCGTCGGGTTCGCCACCGGAGTCGGCTCGACGACCGGCCTGACCGGGTCCGGGGAAGCAGCCGGCGCGGCCGAAGGAGAGCCCGTGGGAACGGCGGGCGCGGGCAGCGTCGCCTCAGGTGTCGGGGCCGCCCCGGCCTGCACCTGGGACGACACGGCCGGATCCGGGACGCCCTGCTCGGCCGGGCTGGAGGTGCTCGACGTCGGGAACGGCTGCTCGGCGGTCGGCGCACCCCCGCCGACGGCCTGTGCGACGACCACCACCGTGGCGGCCACCGCGACCACGGCGACGACGACGGCCGCGACCGCAGCAGCCGGAAGGGCCGCGAGCGCTGCGAGCAGACCGCCTGCCGCGGCCGCGGCGCCGGCCGTCCCGGCACCCGCGGTGGCCGCGACCGCACCCGCCAAGGCGCCACCGCCGGCGCCCGCCCCGACACCCGCACCGGCGGCCCCGCCGGCTCCGGCCGCGCCCGTGGCGCCCGCACCGGCACTGGTCGCCGCACCGACAGTGCCCGCACCTGCACCCGCAGTGCCCGCGGCACCGCCACCACCCGCGGCACCGCTACCACCTGCAGCTGCCGCTCCACCCGTTCCCGAGGACCCTGCACCTGCACCTGCACCGGCACCGGCGCCCAGCCCGAAGGGCAGCGCCGCGAACCCGCCACCGATCGGCAGCCCCTTGGCCAACGCCGCCGCCGCCAGCACGCCCAGGACCAGCGGGGCGACGACCGCCCGCATCCCGTGGTTGACGTCGCCCAGCTCGGCCACCAGGGCCGTGCACCGCAGGCACCCCTCGAGGTGGTCGCCGACCTGCCGGCTCTCCCGCGGTCCCAGACCGCCGCGCACGTACCCGCCGAGCTTGCCGGCCACCGCCCGGCAGCCCTCGTCGAGCGGGGTCGCCAGGTGCTCGGCGAGGTAGGCCTGGCGCAGGCCCTCGCGCGCGCGATAGGCGAGCGCCGCCGTGCTGTTGGCGCTCAGGCCCAGCAAGGGAGCGATCTGGGCGGGAGTCAGGCCCTCGACCTCGCTGTGCCACAGGACCACACGCCAGCGTTCGGGGAGCGAGGTGAAGGCCCGCGCGACGACGGAACGCTCGAACCCCTCGATGGCCGGGTCGTCGGCGCCCGCCATCGGGACGGTGCCGGACTCCAGCGTTGCCACGTCATCGGTCGGCTCGGTACGACGCCCCTGGTCACGACGCACGGCGGCGACCCGGCGGACGACCGTGAACAGGTAGGCCCGGAACGCCTCCTGCGGGCCGCTGCCGTTGCGCAGCGCGGACCACACGGCGGTGAAGGAGTCGGCGACCACGTCCTCCGCGTCCTGCGCGGAGTCCGTGTACTGCCGCGCGACCACGAGCGCGGCGCTCGCATGCCGGTCGTAGAGCTCGGCGAACGGCGCCTGGTTCCCCCCGCGGACGGCCGCGAGCAACTCGGCGTCGCCCAGGGCGCCGTGCTCCAGACCATCGATCGTCACACAGCCCCGCTTCCTGTCACAGGCTCACCCACAAGAGTGTCACATAGGGCAGA
>JAHIJU010000166.1 GCA_018898235.1 Actinomycetota bacterium
ACGATGGCCGAGCTGTGCACGAAGATCTCGGCGCCGCCGCTGTCGGGTGTGATGAACCCGTACCCCTTGCCCGGCTCGTACCAGGAGACGGTGCCGAGCACGCCGACCGGCACATCGGCGGCGTGGTCGCCGATGACCCGGACGCGACGCGCCTGCGGACCGCGGTCACTCTCGCCCACCTCGAACTCGACGACCTGCCCCTCGCGGAGCAGGCCCGACCCGCCGTCGTTCACGACCTCGGACACGTGCACGAACAGGTCCTCGGCCCCGTCCCCGAGGTCGAGGAAGCCGAACCCCCGCTCCGTGTCGAACCAGCGGACAGTTCCCTCGGGCACGGTTGACTCCTTCTTGTTCTCACGCGAATGCTGCTGGAACCCAGTGTCCCTGACAGAACCCCGGACCCGTGTCCGCGCGCCTGCTGTCCGCCGGCCGTCGATCCGCTCCCGGGGCCGACGCCGTCGGGGGACTGCCGACGAACGGCGGGGCCGATCGCAGGTCAGTGGGCGAGCTTCTCGACGATGGCTCCGAACAGCCAGGGCGCTGCCCGCGCGACCGGGACGACGGCCCGGCGCGCGGGGGACGTCGCCCACGTGACCAGCCCGCGCGTGAGAACGCTGGAGCCGCGGGTCGCGGCGAGCCACGCGCGCTCGTACCCGGCGTCGTCGTCGAGATGGGCGATCGCCGCCCGCGCCTGCGCGAGGCCGACCTTCAGACCCTCACCCGTCAGCGCGTCGACGTAGCCCGAGGCATCGCCCACGAGGCGGACCCGACCAGCGGTGCGCGCCGTCGTCCGTTGCCGCAGGGGGCCGGCGCCGCGAACCGTGCTGGTCGGTTCGAGACCGTCGAGGCGGCGCGAGAGCGACGGGAACGACGCGAGAGTGGCAGCGAAGTCGGCGCCGCGCGGGCCGAGCAGCGCGATGCCGACCTCGGCGGGTCCGACCGGCGTGACGTACGCCTCGGCGTCGGGTCCCCAGTGGACCTCGACCAGGCTGCTCCACGGTGCGACCGCGACGTGCCGGCGCAACCCGAAACGCGATGCGGTAGTCCGCCACGGCCACCGGGACGCGGTCGCCTCGAGCCCGACCAGACGACGCACGGGAGAGTGCAACCCGTCGCAGGCGAGCAGCCACCGGGCGCGCACCCCCGCGGTCTCGACTCCCGTCGACCCCTGGCTGAGGTCGGTCACCCGGGCGACGACCCGGTCGACACCAAGCTCTGCGCAGCGATCCAGGAGCGCCGCGTGCAGGACGGTCCGACGCACCCCCCGCCCGGGAGCGCCGCGGAAGGCGTGATCCACGTGCCGACGGTGGTCCCGGTAGCGGATGCCGGTGAGCGGGTGGCCGGCCGGGTCCACGCCGAGCCGGGACAGTGCGGCGAGCGCTCCGGGCATGAGTCCCTCGCCGCAGGCCTTGTCGATCACACCGACCCGCGGTTCGACGACGACCACGGTCAGGCCGGCGAGCCGTGCTTCGATCGCGGTCGCCAGCCCGACAGGGCCGCCGCCGACCACGAGCACATCCGCGTCGACCTCTGCGCTCATGGGCGTGCGTCCGACTGCGGTGGCCGACCGAGCGCGAGCGCCCGTTCCTCGGCCGGGATCCGGTAGCCCAGCAGCAGCACCGCGTTCAGTGCCGTGAAGACGAGCGCGGTCACCCAGGCGGTGTGCACGAGCGGGAGGGCCAGCCCCTCGGCGACGACGGCGACGTAGTTCGGGTGCCGCAGGAACCGGTAGGGACCGGCAGTCACGAGCGGAAGACCGGGGACGACGATGACGCGGGTGTTCCACCGCGGCCCGAGCGTCGCGATGCACCACCAGCGCAGAACCTGGCTCGCGAGCGCCACCGCGAGGGCGGGCCAGCCCAGCGCCGGGATGAACGGACGATCGGCCACCAGGACCTCCCCGGCGCAGGCGAGCAGGAGGGCGCTGTGCAGCGCGACCATCGCGGGGAAGTGGCCCCGGCCGTGCTCGGTCCCGCCTCGGGCGAACGACCAGGCGGCGTTGCGCGCAGAGACCACGAGCTCGACGAGCCGTTCGAGCCCGACCGCGCCGATCAGCAGCAGGTACACGGTCACCGACACGCGTCAGCCCTCCTCGGGTCGGCGCAGCAGGACGACCTCGGCGCTCACCCCGGGCCCGAAGGCGAACAGCACCGCGAGCCCTCCGGGTGGCGGCGCCCCGTCGGCGAGCGTGTCCGCGAGGACGTGCAGCACCGAGGACGACGAGAGGTTGCCGATCGCGGCGAGCGAGCGCCAACTGCGGTCCAGCGCATGCTCCCCGAGGCCGAGCGCGTGCGCGGCGGCGTCGAGGATCCGCGGCCCGCCCGGGTGCGCGATCCACGCGGCCACCTCCGCGACCGCAGCGTCGTGGGGTGCCAGGAGCGCTTCGACGTCGGTCCGCAGGTGGGCCTCGACGACATCGGCCAGGCCGGCACCCAGGACGATCCGGAAGCCGCTGCCGCCGACGTCCCACCCGAGCATGCCGGTCGTGTCCGGGTAGACCCCGCTGCGGGTCCCGATGACGTCCAGGCCGTCGTGGCCGACGGCGCGACGATCGCCGACCATGACCACGGCGGCCGCGCCGTCGCCGAACAGCCCGCTCGAGACCAGGTTGGCCGTCGAGTCGTCGCCGTGCTGGATGGTCAGGGAGCAGAGCTCGACGGACACGACGAGGGCGACGTCGTCGGGGTGCCCCACCAGGTAGTCGTGCACCCGTGCGAGCCCGCTCGCGCCGGCGACGCAGCCCAGGCCGAACGACGGCAGGCGTCTGACATCCGGTCGCAGCCCGAGCCGCTGGACCAGGAGCGCATCGATCGACGGCGCACCGACGCCGGTGACCGTCGTGAAGAGCAGGAAGTCGACGTCCGTGGGGGCCAGGCCCGCCGCCTTCAGGGCGGCTCTCACTGCGTCCTCGGCGAGGTCCGCGCCGATCGTCTGGAACAGGTCGTTCGCATCGTCGAAGCTGTCGAGCGCGGTGTAGCGCGCCAGCGGCAGCGCGAGGTGGCGAGTCCGGACGCCGCTCGCCTCGTGGAAGCGGGTGAGCACGGAGAGCCGATCCGGGTCGGAGCACAGCAGGGGGCCGATGTGCGCGGTGATCTCGGCCTGTCCGTAGCGGTGGCCGGCGAGCACCGGTGCGACCGCGACGACGCGGGACATGGGGGCATCGTGTCATGCGGCGGGTGATCCGGCCGGGCGGGTTGGTGTCGTCGGCCGCAGAGCGGCCCGACCCCGAGGAGGTGACCGCACGCGAGCTCCCTGCGCTCAACGCCACTGCCGCACCCATCGGGACAGCTGCGGCGATCAGAGCGTGCGGATCACGAACACCTTGCGCAGCGTCTCGTGGACGTGCCAGGTACCGACCCAGCCCGCCGGGGTGACCAGCAGGTCACCTGCGCCGATCTCCACCTGGGTGCCGTCGGGGTGGGTCAGGGTAGCCCGGCCGGACAGGATCTGGCAGACCTCGTGGTACCCCTCACGGGTCGCGGTGAAGGTGCCGGGCCCGACCTCCCACACTCCGGTCTCGGTCCCGTCCAGCGCCCAGACCGACAGGTCCGTCTCCTGTTGGCCGGTGGTCGAGGTCGGCTTCGGCCGTCCGGCCGGGAGCGGGACTCCGGCCGCGTCGTGGAGCACGGTGGCGATGACGTCCGACATGGTCGTTCCCTCACTCGGGGTCGGTGCCGGGCTGCCCGGCCTGCCGAGCTGGTCGCCGGCGCGGACCAGGCTAGGCCGGGCGGCTGGCCGTCGGGTGTCCACACCGTGGTGCTCGGCGACCACCCACGATGAGGGGGTCGTACCGGCGGATGGAGGGAGCGGCCCGGGCGTAGCCCGCGGCCGATGTCGAGGTATCGCGACGCCGCGGGGCCGGGTCCGGGCCGAGTGGGGCTCGACAGCTCCCACGACGCA
>JAHIJU010000167.1 GCA_018898235.1 Actinomycetota bacterium
GGCCTGGATCTCCTTGAGCACCTGCGCCGCGATCGCCCGCTCACGCGGGTTGAGCTCCAGGGCGTCCAGGAAGTCCCGGGCCTCACGGATCGGCAGGTCGCAGACCTCCGCGATCGACTTGCCGCCGACCCGCACCGCCAGCACCTCGGGCTTGAGCCGCGCACCCTCGCACGTCGGGCACGGCACCTCCCGCATGAAGGCCTCGTACTTCTCCTTGCTCCACTCCGACTCGGTCTCCGTGTGACGCCGTTCGAGGAAGGAGATCACGCCCTCGAAACCGGTCGCGTACTGGCGGTCCCGGCCCCACCGGTTGCGGTAGCGCACCTTCACCTCGTGGTCGCGACCGTGCAGCACCGCGTCCTTGGCGCGCTGCGGCAGGGCGCGCCACGGAGTGTCCATCGAGAACCCCAGGTCCTCGGCGAGTGCGCCGAGCACCCGTTCGAAGTACTCCGAGGAGATCTGCGCCCAGGGAGCGATCGCCCCCTGGGACAGGCTCAGCTCATCGTCCGGGACCACCAGGTCGGGGTCGACCTCGAGCCGTGAGCCGATCCCCGTGCACTCGGGACAGGCCCCATAGGGCGCGTTGAACGAGAAGGTCCGCGGCTCGATCTCGTCGAGGGTCAGGACGTGGTCGTTCGGGCACGCCCGCTTCTCGGAGAACCGGCGCTCACGACCCGGGTCATCGGCGTCGGCGTCGACGAGCTCGACCACGAGCAGTCCACCGGCCAGCCCCAGGGCCGTCTCGACGGAGTCCGTGAGCCTGCGCTGCACACCGTCGCGCGCGACCAACCGGTCGACGACGACCTCGATCGAGTGCTTGAGCTTCTTCTCCAGCGTCGGCGGGCTGGTGAGCTGCACCACCTCGCCGTCGACCCGGGCCCGCGCGAAGCCCTTCGCCTGGAGCTCTGCGAACAGGTCGGTGTACTCGCCCTTGCGGCCACGCACGACCGGTGCGAGCAGCTGGTACCGGGTGCCCTCGGGCATCTGCAGCAGCCGGTCGACGATCTGCTGCGGCGACTGTGCCGTCACCTGCTCACCGCACACCGGGCAGTGCTGGATCCCCGCCCGGGCGAACAGCAGCCGCAGGTAGTCGTAGACCTCGGTGATGGTGCCGACCGTCGACCGCGGGTTGCGGTTCGTCGACTTCTGGTCGATCGAGACGGCCGGCGACAGTCCCTCGATGAAGTCGACGTCGGGCTTGTCCATCTGGCCCAGGAACTGCCGGGCGTAGGCGGACAGCGACTCGACGTATCGACGCTGTCCCTCGGCGAAGATCGTGTCGAAGGCCAGCGACGACTTGCCCGACCCCGACAACCCCGTGAACACGACGAGCTTGTCGCGGGGGATGTCGAGATCGATGTCGCGCAGGTTGTGCTCGCGGGCCCCACGGACCACCAGGCGGTCGTTCACGGTCGGTGAGTCTACGTCGAGACCACCCACATCGCACATCTGTTCGATATCGGCGCGTCGGGGATGATGACGCCGTGGACCACTCCCCTGAGACCATCGGACAGGTGCAGCTGCGCTCGACGGTGGTCGGGCCGATGGCGACCAACGCGTACCTGCTCACCGATCCGCTCACCCGGCACCAGGTGCTGGTGGATCCGGGCGACGATCCCGACCAGCTCATCGGCCTGCTGCGCCAGGGCCTGGCTCGCGGCGGCCTCGACCTGGTCGTCGTCACCCACCGGCACGCCGATCACATCGGCGCGCTCGCGGCCGTCGTCGCCCGGACGAGTGCCGCCGTCGCCGCCGGTGACGACGACGTCGACGCCATCACCGCCGAGACCGGCGTCCCGATCCGTCGCGCGCTCCACCACGGCGACCGGCTGGAGGTAGGAGCCATCCGGCTCGAGGTGCTGGCGCTGCGGGGCCACACGCCGGGCTCCATCGCGCTCGTGCTCGAGGAGCCGATGGACGCCGAGCCGTCCAGGGCGCACCTGTTCACCGGCGACGCCCTGTTCCCGGGGGGTGTCGGGTCGACGGGCGGCGACCCGAGCCGGTTCGCCCAGCTCTACTCCGACGTCGTGGTGCGGGTGTTCGACAGGTTCGACGACCGCACGACGGTGCGCCCCGGCCACGGGATCGCCACCACCCTGGGTGAGGAGCGGCCCCACCTGCGCGCCTGGCGCGAGCGGCGCTGGTAGGTCAGGACTCCTCACGCAGGGTCAGCACATGGTCCCGCACCACCCGGCGCAGCACCTTGCCGACCTGGGATCGTGGCAGCTCCTGGAGCACGACGAGCCGGCGCGGGAGCGCATACCGGGCGAGGTGCTGCTCGCCCCACGCGCGGACGGCGGCGAGGTCGATGTTGCGGATGAGCTCGTCGAGGACGATCGCCGCGACGACGGACTCACCATGGTCCCCGGCCGGTTCGCCGACCACCGCGACGTCGAGCACACCGGGCATCAGTCGAAGATGGTCCTCGACCTGTGACGGGTAGACCTTGAACCCGTCGCAGACGATCATCTCCTTGATCCGGTCGACCAGTCGGACGAAGCCGTCGGGCTCCACCACGACCAGGTCGCCGGTCCGCAGCCAGCCGCCGGGCAGCAGCTGTTCGGCTGTCTCCTCGGGCTTGTTCCAGTACCCGGCGAACACCTGGGGGCCGGCGATCAGCAGCTCGCCCTGCGACCCCTGCGGGACGTCGTGGTCCGGGTTCTCGGGGTCCACCACACGGATGCGGGTGGACGGGAACGGGCGACCGAGCATGCCCGGCCGGCGCTGCGCAGTGAGCGGGTTGCCCAGCGCGACCGGCGACGTCTCGGTCATCCCGTAGCCCTCGATCGCCAAGCCACGGGTCGCACGCTCCCAACGCGCCGCGGTCTCGGCGGGCAGTGCCATCGCGCCGCAGATCGCGTACCGGAACGACGTGAGGTCGGCGTGCTCGCGCTCGGCCGCGTCGAGCAGCCGGTCGAGCATCGTCGCGACGGCCGGCAGGAACGTGCCCGGACGCCGCTTCTGGGCGGCGAGCACCTGGGCGGTGTCGAAGCTCGGGAACAGCACCACGGTGCCGGCGATGCGGGTGGTGTACCCCAGGCACAGGGTGAGCCCGAAGGCGTGGAAGAAGGGCAGCACCCCGTAGACCACCTCGGTGCCCGACGTGGCGCCGGTCCAGGCCGCACCCTGCAGAGCGTTGGCGACGAGGTTGCGATGGGTGAGGGTCGCACCCTTGGGGGTGCCCGTCGTCCCTCCGGTGTACTGCAGGAGCGCGATGTCACCGCTGCGGGCTGCGGGGTACGACCCGACCAGCGGCTTCGCCTCGCGGAGCAGGCGGTGCCAGGAGGTCACGGTGCCGGGGACCGAGCCACGCAGCTTGGCGCGCAGCGTCCGGGCCGTGGGCACCGGCAGACTCAGCGCGAGGCGGCGCGTGGTGGGCAGGTCCCGGCTGAGGTCGACGGCGACGACCCGGCGCACGGCGGTGAGCGGCAGGGCCTCGAGGATCGCCAGGACTGCCTTCTCCCAGGCCACCACGACGGTCGCGCCGGAATCGGCGAGCTGGTGCGCCATCCCCGGAGCGGTGTAGGTGGGGTTGTGCTCGACCACGATCGCCCCGAGCCGCAGCACGGCCCAGAACGCCACGACATGGCTCGTGCAGTTGGGCAGAGCCAGCGCAACCCGGTCGCCGCGCCGAACCCCGAGCGAGTGCAGCGCTCCGGCGGCCAGCTGCACCTCCTCACCGAGCTGTGCCCAGGTGGTCGTGCGCCCGAGGAAATCGATCGCGACCCTGTCCGGGTAGTCCCGCACGGCCCGGTCCAGGGTCGCGGTCAACGGCTCGTCCGGGACGTCGACGGTCTCCGGTGGGGTGTGCAGGGCCGGTGCTTCGACACTGAGGGGGCTCACTGAGCCAGACTAACCTACGGGACCGTAAGTTACGGGCGCGTAACCGCTCAGGCCCGGGGTGGCCCGAGCACCGAGGACGCCACCGTGGCGTGGGCCGACTCCTCGTCCGACGGGTGGTAGATGCCGGCCAGGACGTCGCGGTACAACCGCGTCAGCTCGTGCCCGGTGAAGTACTCGCCTCCGCCAGCGACGCGCAGCGCGAGGTCGACGACCAGGCGGGCACCCTCGGTGGCCCGCACCTTGAGCCCGACGAGCTGGGCGAACCAGCGCGCGCCGTGATCGACGGCCTCGTCGACGTCCCGGGCCAGGGCGAACAGCTGCAGCTCGGCGCCGTCCTGGATCAGCGCGGCATCGGCGACCTTCCAGCGGACGTCCGGGTCCTGGTCGTAGGTGCGGGCGTACTTCATCGACGTCCGGCGCCGCGTGGCCGCCGCTCCCAGCTCGAGGGCGCGCCGCCCGATCCCGGTGTAGACGGCCGCGAGCAGCACCTCGAAGGAGGCGAACAACGCGAAGATGAACGGGTCGGCGCTGGGGCCCGGCGGCAGGCGGCGGTAGACCCGCTCGGCCGGCGCGTAGGCCCCGTCGAGCAAGGTCGTGGCCGACTGCGTCGCCCGCATGCCGAGGGTGTCCCAGTCGTCGCGGGTCGAGGTGCCGTCCCGGGTGACCACCGCGTGGACCAGACGAGGGTCCTGCGGGTCGGAGTCGTCCAGGCCGAAGGTCGCCAGCCGCGTCCACACCGGCGAGAGGGTGGTGAAGATCTTGGTCCCGGTGAAGGTGTACCCGCCGTCCTCGGCGCGCCGCGCCCGGGTGCGGGACCCGAACATCACCAGGTCGTTGCCCGCCTCGGAGTTCCCGAACGCGTAGACCTCCCCCGCCGCGGCGTCCTGCAGGACGAACAGCGCGCTGTCGTCCCCCCGCAGGTGCAGCAGAGCAGCGAGACCGGTGACCACCAGGTGCATGTTGACGGCCAGCGCGGTCGCGGGAGCGGCGCCCGCGAGCCGCACCTGCTCCCTGGCCACCTCCTCGAGGCTCAGCCCGGCGCCGCCGAGCGATGCAGGCACGAACGCACGCAGGTAGCCCGCGGCGACGAGATCGGCGAGGTCGTCATGGGGGAACGTGTTGTCCCGGTCGTGCCCCGCCGCGCGCTCGTGCACGCGCGCCAGCAGGTCGTCGGTCAGCAAGGTGCGATGCGTGCGAGCCATGGTGCCCACTGTGCCACCGCCCTCGCCGCCGATCCCGGTCACGACGGCGGCGCCGCGGTCGGCCTCACTCGACGACCGACCGCCCGCGGGCGTCCCGACGCTCCTTCACGACGCTCGCGACGGCCGTCGTCCCGAGGATCACGACGATCGAGGCCAACGACGCCCAGATCGGCAGGTCGGGCGCCCAGTCGACCGGCTGCCCACCGTTGATGAACGGCACCTCGTTCTCGGACAGTGCGTGCAGCAGGAGCTTGACCCCGATGAACCCGAGCAGCACACCGAGCCCGATGTTCAGGTACACCACCCGGTCGAGCAGACCGCCCAGCAGGAAGTAGAGCTGGCGCAACCCCATGAGCGCGAAGATGTTCGCCATCAGCACCAGGTAGGGCTCGCCCGTCAGACCGAAGATCGCCGGGATCGAGTCGAAGGCGAAGAGCAGGTCGGTGACCCCGATCGCCACGAGCACCAGCAGCATCGGCGTCGCGAGCCGTCGGCCCCCCTCGTGGATGGTCAGCCGCACCCCGTGGAAGTCGGGGGTGGACGGCACGATCCGCTGCACCCAGGTCACCAGGCGAGGCGGGTCGTACTCCTCGTCCTCGTCGGCCGTCCCCTCCTTGGCCACCGTCCAGGCCGTCCAGACCAGGAAGATGCCGAACAGGTAGAAGACCCAGCTGAACGCGGAGATCGCCGCCGCGCCGACCGCGATGAACACACCACGCAGCACGAGCGCCAGGATGATGCCGATCAGGAGCGCCGTCTGCTGGTACTGCTTCGGAACCGCGAACCGGGCCATGATCAGCAGGAAGATGAAGAGGTTGTCGACCGACAACGAGTACTCCGTGAGCCAGCCGGCGGCGAACTCGGCCGCGTACGTACCGCCGGCGGTCGCCCACAGCCCCACGGCGAACGCCAGGGCCAGCCCGATGTACAGGCCGAGGGCCCGCAGGCACTCCGCGGTCGACGGCACGTGCGGGCGTCGCGCGACGATCGCCACGTCGACCACGAGCACCGTGATGGCGACCCCCAGCGACACCGCCCAGGTCAGGGTCGAGATCTCCACCGGTCAGTCCCTCGTCTCGTCAGCGGCCGCCGACCGTTCATCGGCTCGGGCGTGCCGGAGGCTGAGCACCGTCGTCAACGTGAGCACCCCGATGATGAACCCGAGCGAGACCGGCGTGGTGATCTCCGGGACCGCGGTCACGTGCCGGCCGTCGTTGATGAACGGCACCTCGTTCGTGTGCAGTGCGTGGATGACCAGCTTGACCCCGATGAACCCCAGGATCGCGCCAAGGCCGTACGCCAGGTACACGAGTCGGTCCAGCAGGCCGTCCACCAGGAAGAACAGCTGCCGGAGCCCCAGCAACGAGAAGGCGTTGGCGGCGAACACGAGGAAGGTCTCCTGGGTGAGGCCAAAGATCGCCGGGATGGAGTCGACGGCGAAGATCACGTCGGCCGTGCCGATGGCCACCATCGCGATCAGCAGGGGCGTCACCATCCGGCGCCCGTCGACCCGGGTGACCAGCGCGTCCCCGACGTAGTCGTCGGTGGTGGGCAGCAGCCGCCGCGTGAGCCGCAGGGCGGCGTTCTCGGCGAACTCCTCCTCCTCGGAGCCGCCGGACCGGACCTGCTGCCACGCGGTGTAGAGCAGGAACGCACCGAAGACGTAGAAGATCCAGCTCACGTTCTCGATGAGCGCAGCGCCCGCGAAGATGAAGACCGTCCGCAGGATCAGCGCCACGGTGATGCCGACCAGCAGCACCTTCTGCTGGGCCGCCCTGGGCACCCGGAAGCTCGCCATGATCAGGACGAACACGAAGAGGTTGTCGATCGACAGGCTCTTCTCGGTGACGTAGCCCGCAAAGTACTCCCCACCGTAGCGGGCGCCCCAGACCGCCCACACGATCGCCCC
>JAHIJU010000168.1 GCA_018898235.1 Actinomycetota bacterium
CGCAGTCCGCGGGCTGGGACACGACGTACTACGAGTCGGACTACGCGGACATCGACGCCGTCGACGCGGCCGCCAAGGATCTCGTCAAGAACATCGCCGGCGGCGGGATCGTGCTGGCCAAGAACGACGCGACGGCGCTCCCGCTGGCCGCCGGTGCGAAGGTGACGATGCTCGGCCGCGCCGCGGCCGACCCGGTGTTCGGCGGTTCGGGCTCCGGCTCGGTCGACACGAACTCCGCGATCACCGCGCGCAAGGGCCTCGAGGACGCCGGGTTCGTCGTCAACGACGCCGTGTTCACGACGATCGCGGACTTCGCGGCGGCCAACCCGCGCGGCCACATCGAGATGGACAACCCGGCCAAGTCGAGCTACATGATCGGCGAGCTGCCGGTCGCGCAGTACCAGGCGCAGGCCTCGACCTTCGGTGACTACTCCGACGCCGCGGTGGTCTTCATCGGCCGTCCCGGGGGCGAGGGCGGCGACCTCACCCGCGACATGACGGGCTGGGACGACAACGCCGTGCCCGGCCAGCACCAGCTCGAGCTCAACAAGGACGAGAAGGACCTGCTCGCGCTCGCGACCTCGAGCTTCGACAAGGTCGTCGTCGTCGTCAACGCCTCGACCACGGTCGAGATGGGCGCCGTCCAGGGCGACCCGGGCGTCGACGCCGTGCTGCTCGCCGGCTCGCCCGGTGCGACCGGCTTCGACGCGCTCGGCGCGATCCTCGCGGGTCAGGTCAACCCCTCGGGCCGCACCGCCGACGTGTGGGCCGCGGACTTCACCAAGGACCCGACGTTCCCGAACTTCGGCGCCTTCCTCTACGACAACATCGCGGCGTCCTACCCGGTCTCGGCCGTCGAGAGCGCCACGTCGAACGCGACCGTCACGTCCGAGGCGCCGTTCGTCAACTACGCCGAGGGCATCTACGTCGGCTACCGCTACTACGAGACCGCAGCGGTCGAGGGCTTCCTCAGCTACGACGACGCGGTCGTCTACCCGTTCGGCTACGGCCTGAGCTACACGGACTTCGCGCAGAAGATCACCGGCACCGAGAAGGGCGCCGTCGACGGGAAGATCTCCGTGACCGTCGAGGTGACCAACACGGGCACCGTCGCGGGCAAGGACGTCGTCGAGCTCTACTACTCGGCGCCGTACACCCGCGGCGGGATCGAGAAGCCGGCCGTCGTGCTCGGCGCGTTCGACAAGACGGACGTCCTCCAGCCGGGGGCCAGCCAGGCCGTCACGCTCGAGGTGGCCGTCGAGGACATGGCGTCCTACGACTACCAGGACGCCAAGGCGTACGTGCTCGAGGCCGGCGACTACGCGCTCAGCGTGCGCACCGACTCGCACACCGTGGCGCCGGGCACCGAGCCGATCACCTACACGGTGCCCGAGAAGGTCGTGTACTCCGGCGACCACCACCGGTCGAGCGACGCCACGCAGGTGACGAACCAGTTCGACGACCTGTCGGCGCAGTTCGCGTCGCAGCCCACGGGTTCGCAGATCCTGCCGATGTCACGGGCGGACTTCGCCGGCACCTTCCCGAAGGCCCCGACGGCCGAGCAGCTGCACGCGTCCGACGCGATCGTGGCCGGCTTCAAGGCCTGGGACGACAAGGGTGCGGCGACGGCCTTCACGGGTGACATGCCGGCGACCGGCGCGGGCGGCGACCTCACGCTCGCCGATCTGCGCGGTCTGCCGAAGGACGACCCGCAGTGGGACTCGTTGCTCGACTCCCTCAAGGTCAGGGAGATGACGGACATGCTGCTCAACGGCGCCTACCAGACGCCGGCGATCGCCTCCATCGCCAAGCCGGCGACGGTCGAGCCGGACGGCCCCGCCGGGTTCTCGTCCTTCATCAACTCCTCGATCAACGGCGTCGCCTACCCGTCACAGGTGCTCATCGCGCAGACCTGGGACGTCGACCTGGGCACGGCCATGGGCGAGATGCTCGGCAACGAGGCGCTGCACAAGGGCATCAACGGCTGGTACGCCCCGGCGGCCAACCTGCACCGGTCGCCGTTCGGTGGGCGTGACTTCGAGTACTACTCGGAGGACCCGTACCTGTCGGGGGCGATGCTCACGTCGGTTGCGAACGGTGCGGCCGAGCACGGCGTCTACACGATGCTCAAGCACTTCGCGCTCAACGAGCAGGAGACCAACCGGGTCAACAACGGCCTGGCCACCTGGGCGACCGAGCAGACCGTCCGTGAGCTCTACCTCAAGCCGTTCGAGATGGCCGTCAAGCACGTGACGATGAACGTCGAGTACGTGAAGAAGGACGGGTCGGTCGCGACGACGACCATCGGTGCGGGCGGCGTGATGAGCTCGTTCAACCGGGTCGGGGCGACGTGGGCGGGCGGTTCGCACGCCCTCATGACGGCCGTGCTGCGCGACGAGTGGGGCTTCCAGGGCTTCGCGATCTCGGACTTCAACCTGTACCCGTACATGAACCCGAACCAGGGGATCAGCGCGGGCACGGACCTCACGCTCACGTTCCAGCCGTCGAAGTCCTACCAGGACACGACGTCGGCGAAGGCCGTGACGGACATCCGCAACGCGACGCACGACGTCCTGTTCACCGTCGCGAACTCCAACGCCATGAACGGCCTGGCGCCCGGTGCGACGGTCACCTACACGCCGCCCACCTGGGTGTACATCCAGATCGGTGGGTCGGTGCTGCTCGGCCTCGTGGTCGTCGTCGGCGCCCTGCTGCTGACCCGACGGGTGCTGCGGCACCGCACGGCCACCGCACCCGCCGGCTCCTAGCCGCCGGCCCTCGGTCCCCGTCGGGCCGGTGGCGCCCACCACCGCCGGCCCGACGGGACACCCGTCGCACCGTCCCCCCGGTCCCGACCGCGCCACCGGCGCAGTGACCTGACCCGGACCCGTGACCGGGTCCCCTCGGCCTACCCGCACGAAGAGGACGTCATGATCGAGAACCTGTCTCTCCTGGAGAAGGCCGCGCTGCTCACCGGCGCGTCCGTCTGGGAGACGCATGCCCTCCCGCGGCACGGGGTGCGTGCGCTGTGGCTCGCCGACGGGCCGCACGGCGTACGCCGCCAGGCCGGGTCGGCCGACCACCTGGGCCTGAACGCCTCCGATCCGGCGACGTGCTTCCCGACGGCCGCTGCGGTGGCGAACACGTGGGACGTCGAGCTGGCCGAGCGGGTGGGCACGGCTCTGGGCGCCGAGGCGGCGGCCCAGCGCGTCGACGTGCTGCTCGGCCCGGGCCTCAACGTCAAGCGCTCGCCGCAGGGTGGCCGCAACTTCGAGTACTTCTCCGAGGATCCGCTGCTCGCCGGGCGGTTGGCCGCCGGGTACGTGCGCGGCATCCAGTCGCAGGGCGTCGCGGCCTGCCCGAAGCACTACGCCGCCAACTCCCAGGAGCTGGCCCGGATGGTCTC
>JAHIJU010000169.1 GCA_018898235.1 Actinomycetota bacterium
ACAACGCGTCCACTGTGCGGTTCCCGAACCACGACCACCCCCGTATCGCCATCTGTGGTGGTGCGGGCCGGTAGGTTGACAGTTCGATATTGTTACGGCGGTCATAGCGAAGGGGAAACGCCCGGTCCCATCCCGAACCCGGAAGCTAAGCCCTTCAGCGCCGATGGTACTGCACCCGCCAGGGTGTGGGAGAGTAGGACGCCGCCGAACACCATTCACCGAGAGCCCTTCGCGAAAGCGAAGGGCTCTCGGCATTTCACACCACCACACTCGACAACACCCCGCAGCCCCCACAAGCGGCACAACTCGCGACCACCACCCCAGACACGCCACCGACACGGGCAGCGCCTACGCGCAGACGATGCCTTCAGGGCACGGGCAGCGACCGGTGCACTTCCCTGGCTGCCTTCCGGGCGCGGGCCTCGACCGGCACCACATCGGCCGGCGTGACTCGTAGGGGCCGGGCGGAGCCCGAGGGAGGGTTCCGCCGCGCCGGGCACCGTCGCGAGGTGCGCTCAGTCCTCGGCGACGAACACGACCCCACCGAGCGGTGGGATGCGCACCGATGCCGAGAATGGCCGGCCGTAGTGCGCAACGGGTTCGGCGGTGATCATGCCCAGGTTTCCGACCCCCGATCCTCCGTAGAGGGTGGAGTCGGTGTTGATGACCTCCCGCCAGCGGCCGCCGTGCGGGAGCGGGAGACGGTACCCCTCGTGCGGGATGCCGGAGAAGTTGACGACGACTGCTGCGACGGGGGAGTCGGTCCCCTTCCGGAGGTAGGCAAGGGTGTTGCCGTCGGCGTCGTCGGAGTCGAGCCACTCGAAGCCGTCAGGGGTGTGGTCGCGCTGCCAGAGGGCGGGGGTGGCGCGGTAGACGGCGTTGAGATCCCGCACGCAGTCACGCACACCCGCGTGCCCGGGATCGTCGAGGGTGAACCAGTCCAGCTCGTGCTGCTCGGTCCACTCCCCGCCCTGGGCGTACTCGTTGCCCATGAAGGTCAGCTGCTTGCCGGGGTGGGTCCACTGGTAGAGGAAGAGGGCGCGGACGCCCGCGAGACGTTGCCAGTGGTCCCCGGGCATGCGTCCGTACAGCGAGCCCTTGCCGTGCACGACCTCGTCGTGGGAGAGCGGCAGGACGAACTGCTCCGAGTAGGCGTACACCATCGAGAACGTGATCTCGCTGTGGTGGTAACGGCGGTTGACGGGCGATTCCTGCAGGTAGCGCAGGGTGTCGTTCATCCACCCCATGTTCCACTTCAGACCGAAGCCGAGGCCGTTCGCCGAGGTCGGCTGGGTGACGCCCGGGAATGCGGTCGACTCCTCGGCGATCATCAGGATCCCGGGGCTGCGACGGTACGACGTCGCATTCGCCTCCTGGAGGAAGGAGATGGCCTCGAGGTTCTCGCGCCCGCCGAACTGGTTGGGGCGCCAGCGTCCGTGCTCGCGCGAGTAGTCGAGGTAGAGCATCGAGGCAACGGCGTCCACGCGCAGCCCGTCGATGTGGAACTCCTCGAGCCAGAAGGTGGCGTTCGCGACGAGGAAGTTGCGAACCTCACGGCGCCCGAAGTTGAAGACGTAGGTGCCCCAGTCCATGTGCTCGCCGCGCAGCGGGTCCGGGTCCTCGTAGAGCGGGGTGCCGTCGAAGCGGCCCAGCGCCCACTCGTCCTTGGGGAAGTGCGCCGGGACCCAGTCGACGATCACGCCGATGCCGGCGTTGTGCAGGCTGTCGACCAGGAGTCGGAAGTCGTCCGGACCACCGAAGCGGGAGGTCGGGGCGTAGTAGGACGTCACCTGGTAGCCCCATGAGCCGCCGAACGGATGCTCGGCGACGGGCATCAGCTCGACGTGTGTGAAGCCCATCTCGACGACGTAGTCGGTGAGCTCGGTCGCGAGTGCGCGATAGTCCCGACCCCAGCGCCACGACCCGAGGTGGACCTCGTAGACGGACAGCGGGCCGTTGTGCGGGTCCTTGGCGGCGCGTTCGGCCATCCAGCGTTCGTCGTTCCAGACGTAGCTCTCCTCGACGACGACGGAGGCCGTGGCGGGCGGTACCTCCGTCCCGCGGGCCATCGGGTCGGCCTTCTGCCTCCAGGCGCCGTCCGCACCCAGGATCTCGAACTTGTACCGGGCGCCGGCGAGGACCCCGGGGATGTAGAGCTCCCACACGCCCGACGAGCCGAGCGATCGCATCGCGTGCGTGCGTCCGTCCCAGAAGTTGAAGTCGCCGACCACCCGCACGGCCTTCGCTGTCGGCGCCCAGACGGCGAAGGCGGTTCCCGCCACGGCGCCGAGCTGCGACGGGTACCGGGTCACGGTGGCGCCCAGGACGGTCCACAGCTGTTCGTGCCGACCTTCGCCGATGAGGTGGAGATCGACCGGTCCGACGGTCGGCAGGAAGCGATACGGGTCGTCGAAGGTCGTGGTCTGCTCGCCGTAGACGACCTCCACGCGGTAGTCCGGCACGGCTGCGAGCCCGGGGAAGGTCGCGACGAAGATGCCGTCGAGCTCGTGGACCGCGTCGGTCCGGCCCGCGTCCGTGACGATCGTGATCTGGTCGGCGCCGGGGCGCAGCA
The DNA here is from genome assembly GCA_018898235.1 of Actinomycetota bacterium. GTDB lineage: Bacteria > Actinomycetota > Actinomycetes > Actinomycetales > Cellulomonadaceae > Cellulomonas. The sequence continues at coordinate 2,573 of JAHIJU010000169.1, forward strand.
CCCGGATGCTGACGCCGTCGGGCCCGAGGTGACCGCCGAGCACGGTGTGCGGATCGAACCAGACGCCGTGGGCGACCGCGCGCAGGGTGTCGTCGTCGACGGGGACCGGGAGCGTCGTTGGCGTGGCCATGGTGGTAGCCAACCACGGACGTTCCGGCTGCGCAGTGGGCGACCCGCAGGTCATCCCAGCGTGAGTCGATCGAGCGCCGCCAGCGGGATCGGGAGCCAGGCCGGACGATGCCTCGCCTCGTACACCGCCTCGTACAGGGTCTTGTCGAGCTCCTGGGCACTGAGCAGCAGGGCCTGGGCGTCCGTGGCCGGTGCGGACGCCTCGTAGGCGCCGAGGAACGCGGCGCGCGCCTGCGACACCCAGGAGTCCGCAGCGCTGCCGTCGAGGCCTCCGACCGCGGC
>JAHIJU010000170.1 GCA_018898235.1 Actinomycetota bacterium
GACCTGCTCGTCGAGGCGGCCTGGTTCGACCCGATCTCGATCGCGCGCACCTCGCGTCGGCACAGGCTGTCGTCCGAGGCGGCCAAGCGGTTCGAGCGGGGCGTCGACACGGCCCTGCAGCGGGTCGCGGCGGCCCGCGTGGTCGAGCTGCTCACCCGCTTCGGCGGTGGTGTCGCGGACGAGACCCTCACCGATGTCGACCTCACGGCGGCACCGCCCGCCCTCGAGCTCGATCTCGGGCTCCCGACGCGGCTGGTCGGGGTGCCCTACACCCCGGACGAGGTGCGTCAGACCCTGGAGGCCATCGGCTGCCAGGTGGGTCCGGGCGAGGGGCGGGCGCTGGTCACGGTGCCGTCGTGGCGCCCCGATCTGCGGAAGCCGGAGGACCTGGTCGAGGAGGTCGCGCGGGTGCGCGGCTACGACCAGATCCCGTCGGTCGTGCCGCGGGCCGTCCCCGGCTCCGGGCTCACGTCCGGTCAGCGGGCCCGGCGTGCGGTGGCCGACGCCCTTGTCGCCGCCGGACTGGTCGAGGTGCTCAGCTACCCGTTCATCGGCCAGGGCGACCTCGACTCGCTCGGGCTGCCGGCCGACGACGAACGACGGCGGGCGCTGCGCCTGAGCAACCCGCTCGTGGGCTCTCAGCCGTTGATGCGGACCACCCTGCTCGCGACGCTGCTGGACACCGCGCGTCGCAACGTCTCACGCGGCATCGGCGACCTGGCGGTGTTCGAGCTGGGACTGGTGACGCTGCCGGACCCCGGCGCACCGGCGGCACCCGTGCTGACCGGGGGAGACCGTCCCGCCGCCGACGTCCTGGACGCCGTCCGGGCCGCGGTACCCGCCCAGCCGCGGCACGTTGCCGGGGTGCTCGCCGGTGCCCGGGAACCCGCGGGCTGGTGGGGACCGGGGCGACGGGTCGAGCACGGTGACGCGATCGAGGCGGTGCGCTCGATCGCGCGCGTGCTGGGCGTGCCCGTCGAGGTGGCGGCGGCCGAGCGGGCGCCCTGGCACCCGGGTCGGTGCGCGCAGGTGCGGACGGGCGAGGGCACCGTCGTCGGCTACGCAGGTGAGCTGCACCCGAAGGTCGTCGCGGCGTTCGACCTGCCGGCCCGGGCCGTCGCGTTCGAGGTCGACCTCGACGGGCTGCTCGCCGCCAGCACCGGCGTCCCGGTGCAGGCACGTCCCGTCTCGACGTTCCCGGTGGCCAAGGAGGACATCGCGCTCGTCGTCGACGCGCAGGTGCCAGCGGCCCGGGTGCTCGAGGTGGTCCGTGCGGCGGCGGGCGACCTGGCCGAGGAGGTGCGGCTGTTCGACGTCTACACCGGTGGCCAGGTGGCCGCCGGAACCCGCTCGCTCGCGTTCTCGCTGCGGCTGCGGGCCGGTGACCGGACGCTGACCGCGGCCGATGCGGCGGGTGTGCGTGATGCGGTCGTCGCGGCGGTGGGCGAACAGCTCGGCGGCGCCCTGCGCAGCTGACCCGCCGCACGACCGGCGCGCCGCGTGTGGGGGCGCGAGGCGCAGGCAGGACGGGACCGCGGGACGCGGCCCGGCTCGGTGAGCCGGCCGCGCCCCGCGGGGTGTCAGACGTAGTCGTGGTAGGCGGGCAGATCGAGCACACCGTTGCCGGACAGCCCGATGACGATCGTCTCGTCGGTGGTCGCGGCACGGGCGTGGGCGAGCGCCGCCGCAACCGCATGCGTCGACTCGGGGGCCGGGATGATCCCCTCGGCGCGGGCGAACTCGATGCCTGCGGCGAAGGCGTCGGACTGGTCGACGGCCACCGCATCGAGCAGCCCCAGCTCCTTGGCGTGCGACACCATCGGAGCCATGCCGTGGTACCGCAGACCGCCGGCGTGGATGGGCGGGGGCACGAAGTCCTTGCCCAGGGTGTGCATCTTGAGCAGCGGCGTCAGTCCGGCGACGTCGCCGAAGTCGTACCGGTACTCGCCCTGGGTGAGCGAGGGGCAGGCCGCCGGCTCGCAGGCCACGACGCGGGTCGTCGTCCCCTCGCGCAGGTTGCGCCCGAGGAACGGGAACGACAGCCCGGCCAGGTTCGACCCGCCGCCGGCGCAGCCGAACACGATGTCGGCGGCCTCGCCGATCTCGTCGAGCTGGGCGAGGGCCTCCTGGCCGATGACCGACTGGTGCAGCATCACGTGGTTGAGCACCGAGCCCAGCGCGTAGTGCGCCTTGGGGTCACCGACCGCCACCTCGACGGCCTCGCTGATCGCCATGCCGAGCGACCCGGTGGTGTGCGGGTCGGTGGCGAGCATCGCGCGCCCCGCGGCGGTCAGGTCGGACGGGGACGGGTGGCAGACGCCGCCGTAGACCTCCATCTGCATCCGCCGGTACGGCTTGGAGTCGTAGGAGGCGCGCACCTGCCACACCTCGCACTCCAGACCGAGGAGCGCGCACGCCATCGACAACGACGCGCCCCACTGGCCGACGCCCGTCTCGGTGGTGAGCTTGGTGATGCCCTCGACGGCGTTGTAGTACGCCTGCGCGACGGCGGTGTTCGGCTTGTGCGAACCCGCGGGGCTCAGACCCTCGTACTTGTAGAAGATCTTCGCGGGGGTTCCCAGCGCACGCTCGAGCCGGGCCGCCCGGATCAGGGGGGAGGGTCGCCACAGCGCGTAGAGCTCCCGCACGGTGGTCGGGATCTCGATCCAGCGTTCGGTGCTCACCTCCTGCGCGATGAGCGCCATCGGGAACATCGGCGCCAGGTCGGCGGGCACGAGCGGCTCGCGGGTTCCGGGGTGCAGGGCGGGCGGGCACGGTTCCGGCAGATCGGCCGCGAGGTTGTACCAGTGGGTGGGCACGGTCGAGGGCACCACCGTGCCCAGGGGCTCGGTGCGCGGGGTGGGGGCGGCGGACGTCGTCATCGTGAACCTCCAGGTCGGGGCGGTCTGCGGTACGAACCCTAGAGGCGGCCGTGGCCTGGATGCGGGCCAGGGTCGCCCCTCGGAACGCCCGCCCGTGCTCACCGGGCGGGGCCCCGTCCCGAACGCGCCGCGGCTACGGCGTCAGCAGCACCTTGCCGGTGGTGGCCCGTCCCTCGAGTGCGCGGTGCGCATCGGCCGCGCGCTCCAGCGGGTAGCGGGCTCCGATCCTGACGTGCAACCGACCCGCGGCCACGGCTGCGAAGAGCTCCTCGGTGCGGGCGGTCAGCTCGGTGCGGGTCGCGGTGTAGGCGCCGAGCGACGGACGGGTGAGATAGACCGACCCGGCCGCGTTGAGCCGTTGGGGGTCCACGGGCGGCACCGGACCCGACGATGCGCCGAACAGCACCAGCACGCCCCGCGGACGCAGGCTCGCGAGCGAGCCGTCGAAGGTGTCCTTGCCGACGGAGTCGTACACGGCGCGCACACCGCGGCCCTGCGTGAGCTCGCGGACCCGGCGTGGCAGGTCCGTGGTGAGGTCGTCGAGCTCGCGGTAGCGGATCACCTCGGCGGCACCCGCACCGCGGGCGAGCTCCTCCTTGGCCGGTGAACCGACGGTGGCGATGACGCGCGCGCCGCGGTCTTGGGCGAGCTGGGTGAGCAGCAGGCCGACGCCGCCGGCCGCGGCGTGCACCAGCACCTCGTCGCCGGGACCCAGGTCGACCGTCGAGGTGGCCAGGTAGTGGGCGGTGAGGCCCTGGAGCAGGAGCGCCGCGGCGATCTCGTCGTCGACCCCGTCGGGCACCGGCACCGCGTCGCTCGCCCGGACCAGGACCCTGGTCGCATAGCTTCCGGCGGACGAGGCCCACGCCACGCGGTCGCCGATCCTCGCGGTGGTGACCCCGGCGCCGAGCCCGATGACGGTCCCGGCCCCCTCGCTGCCCACCACGTGCGGGTAGGTCATCGGGTACAGGCCGCTGCGGCGGTAGGTGTCGATGAAGTTGACCCCGGCGGCCGCGACCTGCACGAGGACCTCACCGGGTCCGGGTTCGGGGTCGGGCAGATCGACGGGGCTCAGGACCTCGGGGCCACCTGCGGCGGTGGCGATGATGGCGCGCACACCTGGTCGAACCTCCGCGCGCTCCGCGGCATTCCGACACCGTGCCGATCGCACCTGTCCGTATTGTTTCCCGAGTCGTTGTATGATCATGCGCATGACGTTCACGGTGGCGGTCGCCGGTGCCAGCGGGTACGCGGGTGGCGAGATGCTGCGGCTGCTCGCCGGTCACCCGCAGGCCCGTATCGGCACGGTGACCGCGCACGCGAACGCCGGGACGACCCTCGGCCGCCACCACCCGCACCTGCGTTCGCTCGCCGACCGGGTGCTCGAACCCACCGGTGCCGAGGCGCTCGCCGGGCACGACGTGGTCGTCCTCGCGCTGCCGCACGGGGCGAGCGGCGCCATCGCGGCCGAGCTCGACGGCGCCTCGACGATCCTCGTGGACCTGGGCGCCGACCACCGACTCGTCGACCCGGCGGCCTGGCAGCGGTTCTACGGCACCGAGCACGCC
>JAHIJU010000171.1 GCA_018898235.1 Actinomycetota bacterium
CTGGTCAAGCTCAACCAGATCGGCACGCTCACCGAGACGCTGGACGCGGTCGAGCTGGCCAACCGCAACGGCTTCCGCACGATGACCTCGCACCGTTCCGGTGAGACCGAGGACACCACGATCGCCGACCTGGCCGTGGCCACGAACGCCGGGCAGATCAAGACCGGTGCCCCGGCCCGCGGCGAGCGGATCAACAAGTACAACCAGCTCCTTCGCATCGAGGAGGAGCTCGACGAGGCCGGTGTCTACGCAGGTAAGGGCGCATTCCCGCGCTTCAAGGCCTGATCGGCAACAGTTGCGGTGAGGGGCCGGTGACCGTCGGGTCGCCGGCCCCTCCTGCGTTGTCCGCCTCCTGTGAACCGGGTGGGATCGGTCGGTACGGCGGCGCGTCCGGGCCGTCCTGCGTGACCTGACGGGCACAATCGGGCTCATGCCGACCGTCCGCCGCCCGCCTGCGCCGACCCCGGCGCACCCGGCGTCGTCGGCCCGCAGTGCACCCGCAGCCGGCCGTCCTGCATCCGGTCAGTCCTCGACCGCCCGCAGCGCCCAGCCGGGGAAGGACGCACCTGCCGCCAAGGCGGCCGGTGCGAAGCGGTCGTCGTCGGGTCGTGCGCCACGCACGGGTGAGACCGCGGGGGCTCGGCCTGCACCGCCGCGCAGCGACCGCAGCCGACCCGCCGGCCGCGCGCGGACCGCTGCGGTACCGACCGGCGCCGCCCCGGTGGAGCGGGTGACGGTGCCCAGGCTGTTCACCGCGCGCGCGATGGTGCTCGCCGTCGTCGTGCTGCTGGCCTTCGTGCTCGTGTACCCGACGTTGCACGCCTACATCGCCCAGCGCGCCGCGCTCGCATCGCTCGATGCGCAGGTGGCGGCGGCGCAGCACCAGAACGACGAGCTGGCGAACGAGCTCTCGCGCTGGCAGGACCCGGCGTACGTCACCTCCCAGGCCCGGCAGCGGTTGGCGTTCGTGCTGCCGGGGGAGCGCGCCTACCGCGTGGTCGACCCCGGGGTGGTCCAGGAGACGCCGACGGCCTCGAACGGCCCTGCCGGTGCCGTCCAGGACTCGGCATCGTCGCCCTGGTACAGCTCGGTGTGGCAGTCGGTGCAGGTCGCGGGCGAGGTTCCTGCGGGCTGACGGTCGGGCCGCGGGGTCCGTCCGGCTCGGGGACAATGGCCCGGTGCCTGTTGATGCTGCTGACCTCGACGTCGTCGCCGCCCAGCTCGGCCGCGTGCCGCGGGGCGTGGTGGCGGTCGCCGCCCGGTGCGTGTGCGGGCGGCCCACCGTGGTGCGCACGGCGCCGCGGTTGCCGGACGGTACCCCGTTCCCCACGACCTACTACCTGACGAGCCCGGGTGCAGTGGCTGCGGTGAGCACGCTCGAGGCGGGCGGTCTCATGCGCGAGCTGACCGCGCGGCTGGCGCAGGACGAGCAGCTGGCGGCGGCGTACCGGCTGGCCCACGAGGCGTACCTGCGTGACCGGGAGGAGCTGGGCCACGTCGAGCAGATCGCCGGGGTGTCGGCCGGCGGGATGCCGACCCGGGTCAAGTGCCTGCACGTGCTCGTGGCGCACTCGCTCGCGGCCGGACCGGGTGTCAACCCGATCGGCGACGAGGTGCTGGACCTGCTGGCCGAGGTCTGGCGGCCGGACCGCTGCACCTGCTGACCGGGTCGACCCGGCGCACGGGGCACCCGGGCGGCGCTGGCAGGATGTCCCGGTGACACGTGTGGCTGCCATCGACTGCGGGACCAACTCGATCCGGCTGCTGATCGCCGACCTTGACGGCGGGGGGCTGCACGACGTGGTGCGGCGCTCGCAGGTGGTCAGGCTCGGGCAAGGGGTCGATCGCACGGGTGTGCTGGCGCCCGAGGCGCTCGCGCGCACGTTGGCGACCACCCGGGAGTACGCCGAGCTCTGCCGGCTCTCCGGGGTCGAACGGGTGCGGTTCGTCGCGACGTCGGCGACCCGGGATGCCGCGAACCGTGCGGAGTTCGTCGCCGGGGTCCGGGCGGCGATCGGGGTCGAGCCGCAGGTCGTCCCGGGCGAGGAGGAGGCGGAGCTCTCCTTCCGCGGCGCGGTCGGGGTGCTGGCCGACCGGTTCCCTGCACCGTTCACGGTGGTGGACCTGGGCGGCGGGTCGACCGAGCTGGTCAACGGCACCGGGCGCCCGCGGGCGGCCTGGTCGATGGACGTCGGTTCGGTGCGGCTCACCGAACGGCACCTGCGTTCGGACCCGCCGACGCCCGACGAGATCGCGGCGGCCGTCGCGGACGTCGAGGCTGCGCTGGACGAGGCCGCGGCGCACGTGCCGCTCGGCCAGACCAGCACGCTCGTCGGCCTCGCCGGCTCGGTGACCAGCGTGACCGCCCACTGCCTGGGCCTGGACCATTACGACCACCAGCGCATCGACGGGTCGGTGCTGGGGGTGGACGTCGTCCTCGCGGCCTGCGACGACCTGCTGCGGCGCACCCGTGCGCAGCGGGCCGAGCTCGGGTTCATGCATCCGGGCCGGGTGGACGTGATCGGGGCGGGGGCTCTCGTGTGGTCGCGGGTCATCACCCGCGTGCAGTCGGCTGTGGCCGCGGCCGGTGGCGACCTGACCCAGGTCGTCACCTCGGAGCACGACATCCTCGACGGCATCGCGTGGAGCCTCGCGAGCTGACCGCCGCGGCAGGGCACCGGTGTGTCGTTCTGGGCGGTACCGCGGACAGCACGGTAGTGTGCGACTCGCGGGACGGCACCGGCCGGCCGCAGCGGACGGACCCGGAGGTGTCGGTGGACACGACCCAGCTGCTCAAGGGGGTGCTCGATCTCGCGGTGCTCGCGGTGGTCGAGGAGGAGGACGGCTACGGCTACGACGTCGTGCGCAGGCTGCGCGCCAGCGGCATCGACGAGGTGGGCGACGCCTCGGTCTACGGGACGCTGCGCCGCCTGTACGCGGCCGGCGCGCTCACCTCGTACGTCGTGCCGTCGGACGAGGGTCCGCACCGCAAGTACTACGGCATCAACGCCCAGGGGCGCACGCTGCTGGCACGTCAGCGCAAGGACTGGGCGAGCTTCGCCGACGCGATGAACCGACTGCTGGAGGACGTGGCATGAGCACCACCGTGATCGACGTCCCCGCCTATGCGCGGGCGGTGCGGGCCGAGCTGTCCTGGCTCGGCCCCGAGCAGGTC
>JAHIJU010000172.1 GCA_018898235.1 Actinomycetota bacterium
CGGCCAGCAGGTCCTTGCCATTGATCAACATGACTTCTTGTCTCTCTTTCCTTGGTGGGATCCGGTCAGATCTTCACTGCGCCGGCGGTCATCCCACCGATGAAGTAGCGCTGGAAGAACAGGAACAGGAGGAGCACCGGGATGCAGCCGAGAATGCTCATGGCCATCATCTCCGACCATTCGTACGAGTGCTGACCCATGAGCAGCTGAATGCCGATGGGCACCGTACGCATGTCTTCGGTCTTGGTCAGCGTGAGCGCGAACAGGTATTCGTTCCACGCGATCATGAAGGTGTAGATGCCGACCGAGACGATGCCCGGCACGGCGATCGGCACGAGCACCCGCCACAACGCCTGGAATGCGCCGGCACCGTCCACCTTGACGGCTTCGTCCAGCTCCCGGGGAAGGGTGTTGAAGTACCCGGTCATCATGATGATGGCGTAGGGCAACGTGAACACCATGTAGGTGAGGATCAGACCCTGGTAGGTGTTGTACATCTTCAGCGTCACGACCAGCCCGAAGTACGGGATGAGTAGCGTGATCGGCGGCACCGCCTGCACGGAGATGATCACGACGTTGAGTGCGTGCTTGAACCGGAACTCCCACCGGCTGAACGCGTACGCGGCCAGGATCGCCACCACCAGCGTGAGCACGGTGACCGACAGCGCCACCACATAGCTGTTGATGAAGAACCGGACCTTGACCGGGTCGGTGAGGATCGCGGTGTAGGCGTCGAAGGAGAACCCGCTGGTCACCAGCTGGGGCGGCAGCGCAAAGATCTCGGTGTTCTTCTTGAACGAGTTCGACGCCATCCACAGCACCGGCAGCCCGGCGAACAGCCCGCCCACGACCAGGCCGATGAGCAGTGCGACCTTCTGCGTCGCCGCGATGCGACGCCTTCTGACAGAGAGGTTCATCTCAGTCCCTCGCCCTCTGGTACCGGACGTACACGAACGCGAGCAGCATCGACAGCACCAGGACGATCACGGCGCTGGTCGAGGCGAGGGCGAACTCGTAGCTGGAGAACGCGAGCTTGTACGTGAAGGTGGACAACATCTCGGTCACGTTGATCGGGCCACCGCCGGTGGTCATCCAGATGAGCGCGAACTGCTGCGTGGTCCAGATGATGTCCAGCAGGGCCATCGAGATGATGATCGGGCGCAGCTGCGGGAGCGTCACGTTGCGGAACTTCTGCGGCCCGTTCGCCCCGTCGACGGTCGCTGCCTCGTACAGGTCCTTGGGGATCCCCTGCAGACCGGCGAGCAGGCTCACCATGAAGAACGGGTAGCCGGCCCAGATGTTGATGAACGTGACGGCGTGCAGCGCGGTGTCCGGCGAGGCGAGCCACTCGACGTTCTTGGTGATGAGGCCCGCGGCGGTGAGCAGGTAGTTGACCACACCGTTCGGGTTGAGCAGCATCCGCCACAGCACCGCGATGATCGCCACGGTGAACAGCCACGGGAGCACGTAGACGGTGCGGAACAGCGCCTTGGTGCGGTTGGCCAGCAGCGGGCTGTTGAGCATCATCGCGAACGCCAGCCCGAGCACCATGTGGGCGGCGACGCTCACCCCGGTGAAGTAGGCGGTGTTCTTGACCGCGGTGAGGAACACCGGGTCGGACAGCACCGTGCCGTAGTTCGCCAGCCCCACGAACACGGGGTTGGGGTTGGTGATGACGTTGTCCTGGAACGAGTACCCGACGACCATCGCGATCGGCACGAGCATGAGCACGACCAGCAGCAGGACGGTCGGCAGCAGGTAGAGGTAGGGAGTGACGATCCGCTGCACGCGGGGCCACAGCGGGCGACGGTACGTCGGCGCCGGATCGCGGTGCGACAGTGGTGCGGACTGCGCGAGGGCAGACAAGGTGGGACCTCCTTCGGGACGGTCCGCACCGGGCGCGGGGGGTGCCCGGTGCGGACCGACGTGTCACGGCGCTGCTAGAACTCCGCGACCCACTTCGCCTGGGCGTTCTTCAGAGCGTCCGACACCGACTCGTCGCCGTTGAGCGTGAGCTGCAGCTGCTCGCCGTAGTCGCGCATGAGCTGCTCGGAGACGGGCAGCCCGACGAACTCGTTGGCCGGGGTCCCGGCCTTGTAGATGTCGAACACCTGCTGGAACAGCGGGTCGCTGTTCGAGAAGTCAGGCTTCGACTCCTTGTTGCCGGGGAACGCGTTCGCCAGCGTCGAGAGCTTGGAGTTGACGTCCTTGCTCATCAGGTAGGTCACGAGCTTGAGCGCCTCGGCCTTGTGCTTGGAGTTCTCGGCGATGCCGATGCCCCACGAGGCGTAGGGGATGCCCCGCGGCCCGGTGTAGCCGTCCTCGGCCGGGATGGCCGAGATCGCGAACTTCAGCGCCGGGTTCTCCTTCTTGATGAGGTTGATGTGCGCGAGCGAGTCGATCATCATGCCGACCCGGCCGTTGGTGAACTCCTCGACCTTGTCCTGCTCCTTCATGGTGAAGGAGCCCTGAGCGACGACGCCGGCGTCCCACAGGTCCTTGACGAACTGGGTCCCGGAGGTGACCGCCTTGTTGGTGAGGTCCGGCTTGCCGTCCTTGAGCATCGAGCCGCCGGAGGCCCAGACCCACGACATGACGTCGTTCTGGACACCGTTGGGGGCGTCGAGCGAGAGCGGCAGCACCCAGCCGGCGGTGTTGTTGCCGAGCGCGGTGACCTTCTTGGCCGCATCCATGAACTCGGTGCGGGTGGACGGCGGGGCGCTCACCCCGGCCTGCGTGAGCAGATCGGTGTTGGTGAACATGGGGTACACGAAGTTGATGACCGGGATCATCCGGGTCTTGCCGTCGATGGCCACCTGGCTGACCAGCTGGCTGTCGTCGTACCCGTTGTCCTTCATCAGGGCGGTGAGGTCCGTGATCGCGTTCTGCTTGGCGAAGTCGGACACCCAGGCCCCGTCGAGGCCCACGACGTCGGACATCGTGCCCGAGGCCGCACCGGCGACGACCTGCTCCTTGGTCGAGGCGTACGGCCCGGACAGGAGCTTGACCGTGATGTTGGGGTTGGCGGCCTGGAAGTCGTTCATGATTCCCTGGAGCGCACCGTCCGGCAGCTCCGGCTCCCACCACTGGGCGAACTCGAGGGTGACCTTCTCCCCCGACGAAGAACTGGACGACGGGCTGGAAGATCCACTGCATGCCGTGGTGAAAGCAAGTGCGACAGCTCCGGTGGCCACCAAGAGCCCCCGGACTGCGCGAGCGCCGTTGCTCATCTCTCTCCTCTCTGAGAACTGCCACATCGTGCGCTTCGATGCGCACTTTTGCGTGTTCCCGCACGCTAGGCGGTGGGAAGTCGCGCGTCAAGGGCCGACAGCGCCCGCGGACTGGGCACCGCAGGCGGGCTGGAGGCAACCATCGCCCCAGGTCAGTTGCCATATCCACGGTCGCCGCTGCCGCGTTCCCGGAAGTGCGTCTTTGTCACGATTCGGCATCGAGCGGCACCGCTACGGCCCAGAAGTCCTACCCCGGCACGCCTCGGGGCCATGGAAGCGGACGATCCAGACCTCGACGCACCACCGGGTGCGGGAATGTGCTACTAGTTGCACATGTCCGCTTCAAGTCCCGAGTCGAACGCCTCGCGGCGCCTGCCGGCCGGGCGCAAGGCCGAGCTCGCCGCCTACGTCGTCGACGCCGGTGAGGTGACGGTCGCCCGGCTCGCCGAGCACTTCGAGGTCTCGCCCGACACGATCCGCCGCGACCTCGACCAGCTCGACGCCGACGGTGTCCTCATCCGCACCCACGGCGGCGCGGTCAGCCCGGTCGCCCTGCCCCGCCCCGAGTTCGGCCTGGACGTGCGGCTCCGGCTGCGCGCGGACGCCAAGGAGACGATCGGCAGGCTCGCCGCCACGCTCGTCCAGGACGGCGACGCCCTCATGCTCAATGCGGGCACCACCACCCTGGCCGTCGCCCGCCACCTGCGGGAGCGGCACGACCTGACGATCGCCACCAACTCGCTGCGGCTGCCCGCCGAGGTGGTGCCCAGCATGATCCGCGACCTCTACATCTTCGGCGGCTCCGTCCGGCTCACGGCGCAGGGCACCGTCGGCCCGTTGCAGATCCCGATCGCCGCCATCGGTGGCGATCGGGGCATCCGGTGCGATCTGACCCTCGTCGGCGTGGGCGCCGTCGACCCGGCCAGCGGGTACTCCACGAGCAACCTCGCCGAGGCCGTGATGATGGGCGAGATGATGGCGCGCGGCACCAAGGTCGCCGTCCTCGCCGACTCCTCCAAGTTCGGCCGTCGGTTGTTCGCCCAGATCGCCGAGCTCGACCGGGCCGACTACCTGGTCACCGACAGCGCGCCGCCGCCCGCCCTGGCGACCGCGCTGGAGCGGGCCGGCGTGCAGGTGCTGCATCCCGGATCGGTCCAGGTGCCGCCCACCGACGAGAAGGGCTGACCGGGCCCGTCGGGTCCCGGCTCAGGCCCAGGACGGCGGCGGCGGCGGAGGCGCAGTGGGCGGCGTCGCGGTCGCGCCCCCCGGGGCAGGTGGGGACGGTGGCGCGGCCGGGGCGGGCGGCGCGGCCGGTGTCCCCGCTCCGGGGGCCGGGGGTGCGTAGCCCATCGAACCGGGCTGACCGGGCACCGGCCCTGCACCGGTGCGCAGGGTGAGTGAGCGCAGCTGCCCGCCGGTCTCCATCTGCTGCAACGCCGCGAGCACGCGCGCCCGGTCGGCCTCGTTGACC
>JAHIJU010000173.1 GCA_018898235.1 Actinomycetota bacterium
CGAGCAGGTACCAGGCGGTCGTCGATCCGACGTAGCCGAGCGGCTCGACGTCCCTGACGGTGGAGCGGCCCTCCCGGTCGGTGTACCGCAGCCGCAGGACGCGCCGCGCCGACACCGCATCGGTCAGCACCGCCGGAACGGGTGGCACGTCGCCCCCGTGCCCCAGGAGATGAACCCGCGAGACGAGGTCCTGGGCTTGCGTCAGGTCGTCGCCCTGCATCGCCGCGAGGAGCTTGCGGAGCGCGGTGCCGCCGGCGCTGTGGAACGGGGTGCCCGCGGTGCCGTGCAGGGCGACCGCGACCGCGACCGCCTCGTCCGGGCTGAAGTTGACCGGCGGAAGAGTTCGGGCGCGGTCCAGGCAGTAGCCCCCGGTTCGCCCCGGCTCGGCCCAGATGGGCACCCCGGCCTGCTGCAGGGCGCTCAGGTCGCGCTCGATCGTGCGACGACTCACCTCGAACCGGCCCGCCAACCAGGTCGCGCTCCTCGGACGCGGCGCGACGGCGCGCAGCTCCTCCACCATCGCGTACATCCGGTCGGTCCGGTTCACCGTTCGACCCTACGGCGCAGGCGTCGCGCGCCTGGCGGCGTTCCCGACCACGGGCGCCGACGTGGGCGCGCGCGAGCCTGGCTGCAGGGGCGCTCTCAGCGGGTGACGTCCAGGAGGTCGTCAGCGGTCCAGGCCTGCTCAGCTCCTGCGTTGTCGGTCACGCCTCCGGGGCACACAGCGACGAGGGGCGTGCCGGTCCCGTAGCCCGGGATGGCCGCGGCGTCGGCACTGAGCTTGCGGACGTCCGCGGCGGTGACAGGCGCGGGGCGCCACTTGATGGTTCCGACGAACGCGAGCTCGCGCGCGGGTCGGCGGTCAGCGCCGACGAGATCGATCTCGGGGTTGTTGGACCGCGGCCACCACCCGCCGACCTCGCGGACGTGTGCCCACGGGGTGCCGTCGAGCGCCTGCCACAGGCCCGCGCGGACGACCGGTTCGATCGCACGACCACGCCATGACCCGAAGGCGTCGCCGTTCACCCGGGCGAGGGCGAGGTCACCACGGCCGCGGTCGACCTCGGGTAGTGCTGGTTCGACGAACGGGAGCCAGAACCGCATCGCGGGGTCGTCGATTCGATACCGGGGCTCCTTCTGCACCTTGGTGGAGAGCGGCTGGTCAACCGCCACGATGCGCTTGGCGGTCAGCACGTCCAGTGCGCGCGACAGGGACGTGGGCTGCATGCCCCCCGTCGCCTGTTGGATGCCGGAGAACGTCCGCTCGCCGTACCCACCGATTGCCATGAGCACCGTCCGCGCCTGCACACCCTCGGAGAGCTCGCCGTCGAGGACACGGGTACCCGAGGCGACCAACGCCGACAGCGACGTCGAGAACGACCGTTCGAGGAACGACGTACGCGTCTCGCCCTGCTGCCAGGTCTCGGCGATCTGCGGCTGCCCACCGGTGATCAGGTACGCGTCGAACGCGTCCATCCCAGCCAGCCCGGTCATCGATCCGATGTCACCCGGGGTCAGCGCCTGCAGGACGATCTCGGCCCCGCGACCGTGGAACGGCTGATCCGGCGCGGTGAGCTGCTCCATCATCGCGAGGTCCGACCCGAGCAGCAGGAGCAGCACAGGACGACGTGAGAGCTGCTGATCCCACACCCGCTGGAGCTCACCCGCGCCGCCGGGGACAACCTCCAGGAGCCACGGGAGCTCATCGAGGATGACCACGGCCGGCTGGTCCATCGGGAGCGCACCGGCGAGCAGCGCCAGCGCAGCGGTCAACGAACGAGGCTCCTGCCCCGCTGCGATCGCCGCGTTCGGGAGGCTCGACGCCGCGATCGACGCCGCGAGGTCGGAGTACGCACGCGCAGGGGTCGAGGCGCGCGCCGCCTGGAACACGAGGTACGGAAGCCCGGACCGCTCGGCGAACACCTCGGCGAGACGGCTCTTGCCGATGCGTCGGCGGCCGCGCATGAGGACGGCGACACCGCTGGTGTCACGGCCGCCGCGTCGGACGATGCCGAGCTGGTCGTCGAGTTGAGCAAGCTCGCGAGTTCGGCCGACAAAGGTCGCCACGGTCGCCCTCCAGTTTGAGTACCTGTCTTGATAGTATCTCTAGTGTTAGTACCACCAACGATACTCACATCGAGACGACGGCGGAGCCGTGGGCGCACAGGCGATCAGCCGACCTGCCCGTGCGCTGGTGCGGAGTCGCCGCACCCTCGTACCGTCCGGGCATGGCCGACGACGACAAGCGCCCCGGTGCGATCAACGACGCCGCGGTCTTCGGCGAGCTCCTGGACGCATCCGGTCCCGCGGTGCGGGCGATCATCGAAGCCCTCGACTCGCTCGTCCGACGCGTCGACCCCGACGTCGTCCAGGTGGTCTGGACCCACCA
>JAHIJU010000174.1 GCA_018898235.1 Actinomycetota bacterium
AGAGGTCGATGCCCATCGCGGCCATATCGATGGGGCAGGCGCCCGCGCTCTGGGCGGCATCTACGCAGAAGAGGAGATCGCGCCCCGTGGTCAGCCGGCCGATCTCATGGATCGGGCACAGCGTGCCGACCACGTTCGAGGCATGGCTCAACACGGTGAGCCTCGTCTTGGCCGAGATCGACTTCGCCACGTTGTCGGGGTCGAGAGTTCCGTCGGTGGCGCAAGGGACTCGCGTGACCACGACTCCGCCCTCTTCGAGAAACCGGAGCGGCCGCAGCACGGAGTTGTGCTCCATCGTGCTGGTGATCACGTGGTCGCCGTGAGCCAGCAGCCCGAGGATCGCGAGGTTCAGCGCCTCGGTGGCGTTCTTGGTGAACACGACGGCCAGCGGGTCGTCGAGGCTAAACAGGCGCGCGACTCGCTCCCGCGCGTCGTAGACGACCCGCCCGGCCTGGATGGACAGCGCGTGTCCCGAGCGACCCGGGTTGGCCCCGTGCTCGCGCAGGAACCGCTCCATCGCGGCCGGCACGGCCTCGGGCTTGGGCCAAGAAGTGGCGGCGTTGTCGAAGTAGATCATGACACTGCCTCATCGCAGTCTGCCGCGGGCGGGTCCAGGCACTCGCCGGCCGACTTGGGTCCCAGCTCGCGGTAGTCATCGACCCTGCGAGTGAACCCAACCCCGTCAAGGTACTCCATGAGGGGGATCGCCGCGCTCCTCGAGAGACCCAGCAAGACCGTGATATCCGAAACCCGCAACCTCGACTTGGCGTTCAGCTCGGCGGCGAGGACGGCCTTCGCCTCTTCGAGCGCGGATGGTGCGAGGTAGCGGTTCTCCTCGATCCGGATCAGCCTCCCAGCCTTCAGCATTCCTGAGACGACAGCCTTGACCTGCCTGGCGTCTACCTCGAGCAACCGAGCCAGCTCCTCGATGCCGAGCCGAGAATGCCGCCTGGTGGCGACATGGGCGAGGATCTGAACCTCCAGCTTCCTGATTGCCTCGTCCTCGTTCGTCTGAGGCCTGAAGTCGGGCAGCCGCACTCCGCGCTCGGCCTCCACGACGAGGCCGTCCTGCTTGCTTGCAGACAGCGCCATCTCGAAGAGGCGTGCGTCGATGTTGCGCTGGGCGTTCATCGTCTGCGTCTCGGAGAAGCGCTTCTTGATCTCGCCAGCGGCTACGCCCGGTTCGTATGGGTACTTCCGGTGGTGCGAAGCCACGATGGCGCTCAGCCTGCCCTTCAAGTAACCGAGGTTCTCTGCACAGTAGAACTCCGCTTCCGCACCATGCCCGAATGACAGCGCAGCCCCGCCGGCAACGAGCCGGTCGAGTATGGAAAGCACACTGGAAGGCCTGTGGGATTCGACCGCCCTTGCGGCCTCCTTCTGGAGTTCCTTCAGCGGGACCGGGTGCCTCTTCGCCTCTCGAAGGATCTGCATGACCACGTCTTCCAGCCTCCCGTGGTCAGTTTCTGTTTCGGTAGACATCTGTAACTCCCGCGCCAGTCGAGCGGCCGAGGACTACCGGAGCCGCTCGTACCCCGGCTTGTCGTCGCCCGGGACAAACGCACGTCTCCGCACGCTGATGAGCTGTGTGCCCGCGGCCTCGTCCACCCGCCCGACGACGCCACACGACGTGGACAGCTCGTCGCGGGCCCACCCGATGAGCTCGGAGGCTCGTGCCGGGGGACAGCAAATGAGCAGACCGCCAGACGTCTGCGGGTCGAAGAGCAGGTCGCGCGATGGAAGTGGTACGTCGTCGTCGAAGAGCACGGCGTCGCCCACGTAGTCCCTGTTGGTGTACGCGGCGGCCGACAACAGCCCCTGCTCAGCGAAGCCAAGCGCGCCGTCGAGAAGAGGCACGCCGTCGATGCCGATCTCCAGGGCCACACCGCTCGCGCGTGCGAGCTGCATCGCGTGCCCGAGCAGGCCGAACCCGGTGATGTCCGTCGCGCAGACCGCGCCGCAGCGCCTCGCCAGCTCGGCAGCCTTGGCGTTCAACGAGGCCATCGACCGGTTCGCCACGCGCTCCTGCTCCGCGCGCGCCATCCCGGCGCGGATCGCCATGATGGTGACGCCCGTGCCGAGCGGCTTGGTGAGGACCAAGACGTCGCCCGGCCGCGCACGGGCGTTGGTAAGCAACGCTCCTGGGTGGATGACCCCGGTCACGGACAGGCCAAACTTGGCCTGCGGATCGAGCACGGAGTGGCCGCCCAAGAGGACGCAACCCGCCTCGCGGAGCTTTTCCACGGCCCCTCGGGTGACGGCGTGCAACACACCCTCCCTCACGAGCTTGGACGGGAAGCAGACGACAGCCAGGGCGGTGAGCGGTTTCCCGCCCATGGCGTAGACGTCGGAGAGCGCGTTCGCCGCCGCGATCCGGCCGTAGTCCTCCGGATCGCGGGCCACGGGCGGGAAGAAGTCCACGGTCTGCACCAGGCACTGCTCGTCCGAGAGCCGGTACACTCCCGCGTCGTCGAGCGTGTCGGGACCGACGAGCACCGCCGGGCTCGTCGGCACCACTCCGCGAAGCATGCCCGCGAGTTCCTGGGCCGGCACCTTCGCGGCGCAGCCGCACTCCGTCACGGACTCGAAGAGATCGACGGCCATACGACTACCTCCCTTCCGCCGCTCCGTGGAGGGCACATCCCAGCGCGGCCAC
>JAHIJU010000175.1 GCA_018898235.1 Actinomycetota bacterium
GCACCTCGAGCAGGTCGCGGTCGATGATCTCCTCGACGACCTCCTTGCTCACCACCGCGCCCAGGGTGTCGAACACCGCCTGCGCCCAGGGGTTCATCTTCTCCTCGGCACCCCCGGGCAGGTAGCCCAGCTCCTGCCCGCCCACGGCGTACAACGGCCGGAACACCATGACCTTGCGGTGCTGCCGGCGTTCGAGCACCGCCTCCAGCCCGGCGCACAGCGCCAGCGCCGACTTACCGGTCCCGGCCCGCCCGCCCAGCGACACGATGCCGATCTCCTCGTCGAGCAGCAGGTCGATCGCCACCCGCTGCTCGGCCGAGCGCCCGTGCAACCCGAACACGTCCAGGTCGCCGCGGATGAGCCGCACGTGCTTGTCCGGTGTCACCCGGCCCAGGGCCGACCCACGCGGGGAGTGCAGCACCAGACCCGTGTGGCACGGCAACGAGGCAGCGGCCTGCGGGTCGGGCAGATCCGCGATCGCCACCGACTCGTGCTCCCACAGATCGGCCATCTGCGCCTCGGTCAGGTCCAGCGCGTCCATCCCGGTCCAGCCCGAGTCGACGGCCAGCTCGGCGCGGTACTCCTCGGCGTTCAACCCGACGGCCGAGGCCTTGACCCGCATCGGCAGATCCTTGGACACCACGGTCACGTCGGCGCCCTCGGCCGCCAGGTTGGCCGCCACCGCCAGGATCCGGCTGTCGGCGTCCCCCAGCCGCAGCCCCGCCGGCAGCACCGCCGGGTCGATGTGGTTGAGCTCGACCCGCAGCGTGCCGCCCTCCGGTGTGATCGGCAGCGACGCATCCAGGCGCCCGTGCGTGATCCGCAGATCGTCGAGCATCCGCAACGACGCGCGCGCCAGATACCCCAGCTCGGGATGGTTGCGTTTGCCCTCCAGCTCGGTGACGACCACCAGCGGCAGGACGACGTCGTGCTCGGCGAAACGGAGGATGGCCTTCGGATCCGACAGCAGGACCGAGGTGTCGAGCACGTACGTGCGGTGCGCCTCACGGACGTCCCGGTCGGTACGGGCGGTGCTGGTGCTGGCCACGGCAGGCTCCCTCCGGCGCACGCTACGCCGAGTCGGACGCCTCGGGTCGACCTGCACGGCCGACGTCGAGGGCTGCGGGTCGAGGGCGGCCTGCCACGGAGGGCCAGGACCGGCCCTCCCCCCGGAGCGCGTGCTCCATGGGCGGACCTCCCGGGGACGGCGGGAGCCGTCCTTCGCCTTCGACGCTAACCCGCACCCGGGCGCGTCGCGCGGCGCAACACGCCCGTGACATCCAGGGTTCACACGGGCGGAACGGGCCGGCCGTCAGCGACCCATGCGCCGTTCACGCGCGACGTACGCACGCACCGCCCGCAGGAAGTCCACCTTGCGGAAGTCCGGCCAGTAGGCCTCGCAGAAGTAGTACTCCGAGTGCGCGGACTGCCAGAGCAAGAAGCCGCCCAACCGCTGCTCACCGGAGGTGCGGATCATCAGCTCGGGGTCGGGCTGGCCCTTGGTGTAGAGGTGCTCGGCGATGTGGTCGACCTCGAAGGCCTCGGCCAGCTCCTCCAGCGACGTCCCCGCCGCTGCCTGCTGACGCAGCACGGCCCGCACCGCGTCGGTGATCTCCTGCCGTCCGCCGTAGCCGACCGCGACGTTCACGTGCAGCCCGACGACCCCGGCGGTCCGCTCCTGCGCAGCTCGCAGCGCGTCCACCGTGTGGTCGGGCAGCCGGTCGAGGGAGCCCATCGGCTGCAGCCGCCAGCGCCCGCAGGAAGCCAGCTCCAGCACGGTGTCCTCGATGATCTCCAGGAGCGCGTCGAGCTCCTCGGGGTCACGCGACAGGTTGTCGGTCGACAGCATCCACAACGTGACGACCTCGACCCCGATCGCCTCGCTCCACTCGAGCAGGTCGGCGATCTTCTGCGCACCCGCGCGGTGGCCCGTGGCCGACGAGAGCCCGACGCTGCGCGCCCACCGGCGGTTGCCGTCCAGGATCACACCGACGTGCCGCGGCACCCGGTCGACCGGGAGCGACGCTGCGAGCCGACGCTCGTACAACCCGTACATCGGGTGGGGCAGTCGCACGCCGAGCACTCCTTGCACGGGCCGAGTAGGAACAGCGCCACCGTACCCAACCGGGCACCCACCCACGCGAAACCTCACAGAACCCTCAAACCTACGGTCGCGTAACCTAGGCTGGTCGCGTCCTCCACCCCGCTCATCGGCCTCGGACCAGGAGCCATCATGACCGCCAGCAGTGCCCCCCGTCCGGCAGGTCGGCCCGGCGACGGGTCACGGGACGGCTCGGGCCTCTCGCGCGCGGCCGATGCCGTCGGCGACGCCGTCGACGCGGTCACCGCGACCCTCAAACCCAAGCTGCGCGGCTGGATCCACGCGGGCGTGAGCCCCTTCGTCCTGGCCGCGGCGATCGTGCTGGTCGCCCTCTCCCCCACCAGCGCCGCGCGCTGGGCCAACATCGTGTTCGGGATCAGCGCGGTCATGCTGTTCGGCACCAGCGCCGTCTACCACCGCGGCACCTGGTCCCCGCGCACGGCTGCCGCGCTGCGCCGGATGGACCACACCAACATCTTCCTCATCATCGCGGGCAGCTACACGCCGCTGGCCGTGCTGCTGCTGCCCGCGAGCACCGCCAAGCAGCTGCTCATCATCGTCTGGACGGGCGCCCTCGTCGGCCTGCTCATGCGGATCTTCTGGCTGGGCGCCCCGCGGTGGCTCTACGTCCCCATCTACGTGGCGCTGGGCTGGGTGGCCGTGGCGTTCCTGCCACAGTTCTGGCGCAGCGGCGGCCCCGCGGTCGTCTGGCTGGTGGTGGCGGGTGGCCTCGCGTACACGATCGGCGCGGTGGTCTACGGCCTCAAACGACCGAACCCCAGCCCGCGCTGGTTCGGCTTCCACGAGATCTTCCACGCCCTGACCGTGGCCGGCTTCACCTGCCACTACATCGGGGTCTCGATCGCGACCTACTCCCTGCGCTGACGCGGGGTCCTGCGCGGCGACCGGTCAGGGACGCGGCACCACCGCGTACCGACGGTTCGACAGCGACGGGTTCGCCTCGCGGACCGCGCCGAGCTGCACCGGGTCGAGGTCGACGGTGCGCACGGCGGGCCGGTCGTCCATCTCCAGCCCGACCACACCGTCCGGTCCGACGACGATCGAGTGCCCGATCACGCCGCTGCCCGCCTGGCCGACGCCTACCACCGCGCACGTGTTCTCGATGGCCCGGGCCATCGCCAACGTGCGCCAGTGCAGGTCCTTGAGCTCACCGCTCGCCCAGGCCGCCGGGACGACGAGCA
>JAHIJU010000176.1 GCA_018898235.1 Actinomycetota bacterium
CCGGAGGTGAGCAGGAGCACCGCGAAGACCGCACCGTTGACCAGCCACAGCACGTCGAGGCTGACGTGGAACCACTGCTCGAGCGTGATGGTCGTCGGACGCCGTCCCGGGCGCGGCGGCGGGAGCCGCCGGGTCCAGTGCCCCGAGGGCCGGCGCGTGCGCCGGACGGCCAACCCGGACTTGATGATGAGCGCCATGAAGAACAGGTTGAGGAAGTGCGTGATCGCGACCCACGCCGGGGTCCCGACCGGTGCACCGGCCGGGAGCGGCGCGACGCCCGGGTAGCGCGCCACCCAGTCGGTGACGGCGGGCAGGTCCCGCACCCACCGGGCGATCACGACGACGACGACGAGCGCGACCAGTGCGCCACCGGCGAGCGGGACCAGCCGCGACCAACGACCGCTGCGGATCGCAGCCAGGCGTCCGGTGCTCACGCGACCCCCGCCCGTCGGGCCGCGAGCTCGGCGACGAGCTGTGGGACGAGCGTGAAGACGTCGCCGACCACGCCGAGGTCGGCGATCTCGAAGATCGGCGCGTCCGGGTCCTTGTTCACGGCCACCACGGTGCCCGAGGTCGACATGCCGGCCTGGTGCTGGATCGCCCCCGAGACCCCGAGCGCGACGTAGAGGTCGGGGGCGACCGTCACGCCGGTCTGGCCCACCTGGTGGGACTGGGCGACGTAGCCCGCGTCGACGGCCGCCCGCGAGGCGCCGACGGCCGCACCCAGCGCATCGGCGAGCTGCTCGACCAACGCGAACGCATCCTTCGAGCCGAGGCCGCGACCGCCGGAGACGACCGTGGACGCCGAGCGCAGGTCCGGCCGGCTCGACTGCGCGGGGGCGGGGGTGAACGAGTCGACGACCCCGTCCGGGCCCGGCGCGATCGCCAGGGTCCGCACGTGCGGGGTCGCGGCGGTCAGGCGATCGGCGACCGCCCCGGGGCGCAGGCTGAGGACGGCAGGTCCGCCCCGCACGACCGCGGTGGTCGTCCAGGACCCCCCGAACACCGAGTGCGTGGCGACCGGGCCGTCCGCGGAGGGCTGCACGTCGACCGCGTCGACCAGCAGCGCACCGCCGAGGCGGACCGCGACCCGTCCGGCGACGTCCCGTCCGTCCAACGTGTGCCCCGTGAGCACGACGGTGGCCTCCTCCTGCTGGGCGATGGTGACCAGCGCTGCGGCACCCGGCGTGGACAACAGGGCGTCGGCGCCCGGGAAGGTGGCCACCACGACGTCGTGCGCGCCGAACCGGCCGAGCTGCTCGACGATCGGGTTCGTGTCCTCCTCGGCGGCGACGACGACGGCCAGTGGCGTGCCCAGCCGGGCCGCGACGGCGAGCAGCTCGGCGGCCACGGGGTGGACCTCGCCGTCGGGCAGGCGCTCGACGTACACCAGGATCGTCGACATGGTCGTCCTCTCAGGGGGCGTGGAACGAGATCAGATCAGGTGGCGTTCGGCCAGGAAGTCGGCGATCCGTCGGGCGGCGGTGCCGTCATCGGTCACCAGCTCGCCGGCCGCGCGCGGCGGCCGCGGCTCCGCCGTGAGCACCTGGGTGCCGGCGACGGCGGGTGGCAGGCCGAGATCGTCCGTCGACAGCTGTGCCAGCGGTTTGCGCTTGGCGGCCATGATGCCCCGGAGCCCGGCCACCCGTGCCTCCGGGAGCTGCTCGGTGATCGAGACGACGGCGGGCAGCGGCGCGTGCACGTGGGGAGTGCCGGCCTCGCTGGTCCGGGTGCCGGACACCCGGGTGTCGTCGATCTCGATCGAGGTCAGGCCGGACAGCAGCGGGCGTCCGAGGTGTTCGGCGAGCATGGCCGGCAGGACCCCGCCGCGCCCGTCGGTCGACTCGTTCCCGGCCAGCACGAGGTCGGGCGCCTCGGCCACGAGCACCGCGGCGATCACCTGGGCGGTGCGCACCAGATCGGCGCCGACCAGCGTGTCGTCCAGGACGTGCACGGCCCGGTCGGCGCCCATGGCGAGCATCCTGCGCAGCACGTCGCGGGCACCGGCCGGGCCCATCGTCACGACGACGACCTCTGTCTGGCCCGCCCTGTCCCGGTGCGCGAGGGCCGCCTCGAGGGCGCGTTCACCGATCTCGTCGACCACCTGCTCGCCACCGGCGCGGTCGGCCCGGCCGCTCGACGGGTCGAGGCGGCGCGGGTCCCAGGTGTCGGGCACCTGCTTGACCAGGACAGCGATCTTCATCGACCCCTCCTCGGCGAGCGGGGGAGCGCCCGGGCATGGGCGGCCCCGTCGGTGGCCGATCGCGTCCGGGGCCGCGTCGACTGCCGACGAGCCGAAAGTGTACTCATGAGTAACTTACGCGCAGAAGGGTTTCGCGGCACCAGTTTGGGACCAAGGTCCCCGGTGGGGGTCAGGAGCGTGCCGCATGGCCTTCGAGGACGGCGAGCATGGTCCGCACACCGGTCCCGGTCCCACCCACCGGGGTGTAGCCGTACGCCGGGCGTGCGTTGAAGGCCGGACCCGCGACGTCCAGGTGAGCCCACGGCGTGTCGCCGACGAACTCGGCCAGGAACAGGCCGGCCAGCAGCATGCCGCCCCACCGCTCGCCGACGTTCGCCAGATCGGCGACCTTCGACTTCAGCCCCGCCTTGAGGTCCTCGGGGAGCGGCATCGGCCAGAACTGCTCACCGGTTGCACCGGCGGCCGCGACCACCTGGTCGCGCACCTCGTCCGTGCCCATCACGGCCGAGACCCGTCGACCGAGCGCGACCATCTGCGCCCCCGTCAGCGTGGCGATGTCGAGCACCAGGTCCGGCTTCTCCTCCACGGCGCTGACCAGGCCGTCGGCCAGCACCAGTCGTCCCTCGGCATCCGTGTTCAGCACCTCGACGGTCGTGCCGCCGCGGATGGTGAGCACGTCCGACGGGCGCTGGGCGGTGCCGGACGGCATGTTCTCGGCCAGGCACAGCCAGCCTGTGACCGACACCTTCAGACCCAGCCGGGCCGCGGCGACCACCGTGGACAGCACAGCGGCCGCACCGGCCATGTCCGACTTCATCTCGTCCATGTCCGCCGGCGGCTTGAGCGAGATGCCGCCCGAGTCGAACGTGATGCCCTTGCCGACCAGGGCCACCGAGCGCTTGGTCCGTCCGGCGGAGTAGGCCACCTTGACCAGTCGCGGCGGCCGCGACGAACCCTGACCGACACCGAGCAGGCCGCCATAGCCACCAGCCGCGAGCGCCTTCTCGTCGAGCACGGTGATCTTGACCCCGCGCAGCCCCTTGACGGCCGTCCTGGCCGCCTCGGCGAACGCCTCCGGGTACAGGTCGTTCGGCGCGGTGTTCACCAGGTCGCGGGTCGCGTGCACCGCCTGCGACACCACCTGCGCCCGGGTGAGCTCGGCCTGCGCGTGCGTGCCGGACAGACCGGTGACCACCTGGACCGCGCCGAGCGGTGCGCGCGACGGGTCGGCACTGCGGTAGCGGTCGAACTCGTAGGCGCCCAGCAGTGCACCCTCGGCCACGGCGCGCAGGGTCGGCAGGTCCTCGACCGGCAGCACCACGGCCGCCGAGGAGAGCCCGGCCAGCTCGCGGGTCGCGGCGCCCACCGCCCGACGCAGCGATTCGCCGTCCACCTGCTGCTCGGGTCCCGCGCCGGCCAGGACGAGCACGCGGGCGGTCGCGCCCGGGGCCGGGGCCTTGCGGACCTCGTCGAGGGCGCCGGTGACACCCAGCGCGGCGGCATCGGCCAGCAGCTCGGCGACGAAGGGGGGCACGCGGCCGCCGAGCGGCACCGGGGTGCCGTCGCGCTGCGCGACGATCACGACGAGGGCGTCGACGGACAGGGCAGAGGGGTCGGACGAGGTCAGTGAGATCACGCCACGATCGTAGTTGCGGACGTCCGCCGCTAGCGTGTGCCCGTGATCGGCGCGCTCGTGGCACTCGTGGTCGTCGCGAGCCTTGCGCTCGCGACGTGGGCGGTCGTGTTCGTCGTGAGGGACCGGGCCGTCGTGCTGCGCCAGCTGTGGGCCGCCGCAGTGGTCGAAGCGCTGCTGTTGGTCCAGGGGGTCGTCCAGGCCGTGGTCCTCGTGCGCACCGGGCACGCGGTGAGCGTTCCGCTGTTCTTCGGCTACGTCGCCGCGGGCCTCGTGCTGCTGCCGCTGGCCGCTGCATGGGCGTTCGCCGAGCGCACCCGCTGGAGCTCGGTCGTGCTGGCGGCCGCGGCCCTCGTGGTCGCCTTCCTCCAGCTCCGCCTGGTCCAGGTGTGGGCCGGATGAGGCCGACATCCGGCGGCTTCGGTCGCCTCCTCGTGCTGGTGTACGGAGTCCTGGCGCTCGCGGCCACGGCCCGCGGCGCGGTCCAGGTCGCGACCGCGTTCCACGAGGCCCCGCTGGCGTACGCCCTGTCCCTGGTCTCGGGCCTGGTCTACGGAGCCGCGACCTGGGCGTTGGCCACGGATCGACGGCGGACCGCCTGGTGGTGCGTCGGGGTCGAGCTGGTCGGTGTCCTCGTCATCGGCGCGGTGAGCCGGGTGCTGCCCGGTGACTTCCCGGACCAGACCGTCTGGTCCGGCTTCGGGTCCGGATACGGCTACGTCCCGCTTGTGCTGCCGTTCGTGGGCCTCGGCTGGCTGTGGCGGACCGGGCGGAGCGGCCCGGACCAGTAGGTTGGGAGGCGTGTACCGGCTGCTGTTCGACCTCGTCTTCCGCCGGCTCGACCCCGAACAGGCGCACCACATCGCCTTCGCGCTGATCCGCACTGTCGCCCGGGTGCCGGGTCTGCGCCAGCTCGTCGCGGCCGTGTTCGCCGTCCCGGTCTCGGGCCAGGTGCAGGTCTGGGGGCGGACCGTGCCGGCCGCCCTGGGGGTCGCCGCAGGGTTCGACAAGGACGCGCGCGGCGTGCGCGGCCTGCTCATGCTCGGCTTCGGGTACGTCGAGGTCGGCACCGTCACGGCCCACCCCCAGCCCGGCAACCCCCGGCCGCGGCTGTGGCGCGTGATCGACCAGCGCGGGCTGCGCAACCGGATGGGCTTCAACAACCAGGGCTCGGCGGCGGTGGCCGCGCGGCTGGCTCGGCTGCGTGCGACGCCCGAGGGACGTGCGGCCTTCGTCGGCGTCAACATCGGCAAGACCAAGACCACCCCTCTGGAGGCGGCCGCGGCCGACTACGCGACCAGCGCCGGGCGGCTCGCACCGTATGCCGACTACCTGGTGGTCAACGTCTCGTCACCGAACACGCCCGGGCTGCGCGACCTGCAGGCGGTCGACGTGCTGCGCCCGGTGCTCCAGGCGGTGCGCACGGCCGCGGACGAGTCGACGGCTGCGGCCGGTACGCCGCCGGTGCCCCTGCTCGTCAAGATCGCCCCCGATCTTGCGGACGCCCAGATCGACGAGGTGGCCGACCTGGTCGGCGAGCTGGGTCTGGACGGTGTCGTGGCGGTCAACACCACGATCGCGCACGACCTCGGCGAGGGCGGCCTGTCCGGGCCGCCGCTGCTGGCCCGCGGTCTGGACGTGGTGGCCCGGCTGCGTTCCCGGCTCGGCCCGGAGGCGGTGCTGATCGGCGTGGGCGGCATCACCGACCCGGCGGATGCGCTCGAGTACCTGGCCGTCGGTGCGACCCTGGTGCAGGGGTACACCGGGTTCATCTACGTCGGTCCCGGCTATGCACGGCGGATCGGCCGGCAGCTGGCCACCGATGCCGACCGGCGGCGACGTCAGGGCGAGGAGGCGGCGGCATGAGCGTGCGGCCCCAGTGGCAGTGGTCGCTTCTCGGCGTCGACGGGGAACGGGTCGACCGGCCGGTCGGACCGGTCTTCACGAGTCGGTTCGACGCCGAGCAGTGGGTCGGTGCGCACTGGCGCACCCTCGCCTCGCAGGATGTCGCGAGCGCCCAGCTGATGAACGAGGGGCAGCCGGTGGGTGCCGTCCTCGACCTGACGGTGGAGTGAGCTCCCGCGCGGTGTCGCCGGACCCGGCCTAGACCGGGTACTGCCCGCGCTTGACCCGCGGCTTGGGCATCCGGAGCCGACGCAGCTGGAAGATGCGCGCCGTGGCGTACATCGCCAGACCGCGGGCGCCCGCAGCGTCGGACCCGAACTTGGCGGCCAGGACGCGCTTGAGTCGACGCCACAGGAGCCAGCCGTCGGCGATCGCCGCGAACATGTAGGCGTACGCGAGCCCGTAGAAGGTGAACGCGACCACGGAGCCGGTGGCGCCGAACTTGGACACCAGCGGCCCGGTGAGGACCATGCCGGTGAGCAGCAGCGCGAACATCACCGGCAGGAAGTAGTCGCCGAGGTTGCGCCGGGCGTCGACGTAGTCCCGGATGAACGTGCGCACCGGGCCGCGGTGCTGCACGGGCATGTTCTTGACGTCGCCGGCCTGCATCGCCTGGTACTCACGGTCGCGCTGGGCGCGGGCGGCGGAGCGGGCGTCCTTGCCCGCGGCCTTGCGGTCGCTCGGCACGAGCGGTCGCTTGTTGGCGGCCTCGGCCTCCTTGCGGGTCGGCGTCGGGCGGCCCTTGCCCGAGCTCGAGGCCTCGTCCGGGTCGACGACCGGCGGCACCTGGGGGGTCTTCTCACGTCCGAACACCTGGCAAGGGTAGACGAGTACCGTGAGCGGTCGTGACCTCGCAGCAGACCCCGTCGCCCGCCCCCCTGCTCGATCCCGAACGGGTCGGTGCGCTCAGGGCGCGGGTGGCCGCCCAGTTCCCGACGGTCCGCGCCGATCTGGAGGCGCTGGTGCGCATCCCGAGCGTCTCGAACCAGGAGTTCGACCAGGCGCAGGTGACCGCGAGCGCACACGCCGTGGCCGCGCTCCTGACGTCGGTCGGCTTCGCACCCGTGGACGTGCTCACCGCGACGCGGCCCGACGGGACGCCGGGCGCACCGGCCGTCGTCGGCCACCGGGAGACCCGACCCGGCGCCCCGACCGTGCTGCTCTACGCCCACCACGACGTGCAGCCGCCGGGGGAGGGCTGGGCCACCCAGCCGTTCGCCCCGACCCAGGTGGGCGACCGCCTGTTCGGACGTGGTGCCGCCGACGACAAGGCGGGGGTCGCCGCGCACATCGGCGCGCTGCGGGTGCTCGGCGACGAGCTCGGTGCGAACGTCACCGTCTTCGTCGAGGGCGAGGAGGAGGTCGGGTCGCCGTCCTTCGTCAACTTCCTGCACACCTATCGGGACCGGCTCGCGGCCGATGTGATCGTGGTGGCCGACTCCTCGAACTGGAAGGTCGGCGTCCCGGGCCTGACGACCTCGCTGCGCGGCCTGGTGGATCTCGAGGTCGAGGTCGCTGTGCTGGACCATGCAGTGCACTCGGGCATGTTCGGTGGTCCGATCCTGGACGCGCCGACCCTGCTCGCCCGGTTGATCGCCACGTTGCACGACGAGGCGGGCGACGTCGCGGTCGCCAGTCTGGTGCGGGCGCCCGACCCGGTGGTCGACTACGACGAGGCGGAGCTGCGCGCCGATGCCGGTGTCCTCGACGGGGCGCGGCTGGCGGGCACAGGTCCGCTGACGGCCCGGTTGTGGACGCGGCCGGCCATCTCGGTGATCGGTCTGGATGCGCCTCGGGTCGCGACCTCGTCGAACACGCTGACCCCCGTCGCCAGCGCGAAGCTGTCGCTGCGGATCGCGCCCGGGCAGGACCCGGCGGCGGCACGCGACGCCCTGGTGGCCCACCTGCAGGCGCATGCGCCGTTCGACGCCCGGGTGAGCGTGCGTGAGGGCGAGCTGGGCAAGCCGTTCGCGGCCCCGCTGGACTCGGCGGCGATGCGCACTGCCCGCGCAGCCTTCGCCGCGGCCTGGGGCACGGAGCCCGTCGACATCGGCGTCGGCGGCTCGATCCCGTTCATCGCCGATCTGCTCGACGTGTTCCCGCAGGCGGCGATCCTGGTCACCGGCGTCGAGGACCCGGACTCCCGTGCGCACGGGGCCAACGAGTCGGTGCACCTCGTCGAGCTCGAGCGCGTGGTGCTCGCCGAGGCCCTGATGCTGGACGCCCTCGCGCGGGGCTGAGCCCGGCGGGCGCGGTCAGACCTCGCCGGTGCGGTGGAGCACGTCCAGCGCCCGCGCCCAGGTGGTGACGTCCTCGGGCAGCGCGGGTGAGGGCACCGGTCCGCCCTCGATCAGCTCGGCGACCTCGTGCGGAGTGGGGCGCGGGCCGGACCGGGCCAGGAACCTGCCGGCGACCACGCCACGCGCCACGTGCTCCCCGGCGCGCACGAACACCTGCTCGACGAACACCACGCGGGTGTCCCAGCCCAGCACACGGCTCTCGACCACGAACCGTTGCCCCAACGTGAGCGAGCGTCGGTAGGTCATGGTCGAGGCCACGACGACCGGGTACCAGCCCTTGTCCATGAGCCGGCGCAGACCGCCGGTGCCCGCGAGCAGCTGGGTGCGGGCGATGTCCATGTACTGCAGGTAGACGCCGTTGTTGACGTGCCGGTACACGTCCAGGTCGCCCGGGTGGACCCGAAGCGGTGTGGTCGCGACATCGAGCAGGCCGCGTCCCGGAACCGGTCGGTGCGGGCGCAGCGCGGTCCAGATCAGGTGCAGCTGGCGGGTCACCGCACGGGATGCTACCGGCCGGTAGCCGCGGACCGGCCGTCGGGGCTCAGACGGGCGGCTGCGGGTCGTACTGGATCTCGGTGCGGACGGCGAGGGCGGTGGCGGGGCTCTCCAGCCGGGCCACCAGGTGCAGCGCCATGTCGATCCCGGCCGAGACCCCCGCGCTCGTGATCACGTCGCCGTCGTCGACGAACCGGGCGGACGTGTCGGCCAGGACGCTGGGGTCGAGCGCGGCCAGCTCGTCGAACGCCGCCCAGTGTGTCGTGGCCGGCCGCCCGGCCAGCAGCCCGGCAGCGGCCAGCACGAGCGCCCCCGTGCAGACGGAGGCGACCAGCGGTGTGCTCGCCCGCATCCCGCGGACCCAGGCGAGGTGCTCGCGGTCGACCGTGAGCGGGCGCGTCCCTGCGCCTCCCGGGTACACGAGCACGTGCAGCGACCCGATGTCCTGCGCCGAGGTGTCGGGGACGAGGCGCAGGCCCTTCGCGCAGCGCACCGGCGTGCCGTCGAAGGAGAACGTGAGGACCTGTGGCCGCAACGATGAGAGCTCCGCCCAGACGGAGAGGACCTCCCAAGGGCCGACGAGGTCGAGCTCCTCGGTCCCGTCGAAGCAGAACAGCCCGACGCGCAGCGATCGTGTGGTGGACACCGGCCCAGTATCGGTGCGCGGCGCGGGCCGGTCGAGGGCGTGCGACCATACGGCCTCGTGCGCGTTGTCGTGACCTCGGACCGGTTCGGCCATCTCGACCCTGCGGCCGCGACCGCTGAGCTGGCCGCCGGGTGGCGGGCCGGCGCGCCGCACGACGAGGCGGTGGCGCTGCCGGGCTCGGACGGTGGTCCGGGTCTGCTCTCCGCCGTGCTCGCGGGTCTGGGCGGGCGACCGCTGGCCGGTGCGGGCACCTGTGCGGTCGTGACCGGCACCGGGTCGCGGGCCACCGTGTGGCTGCAGGCCGGCACCTGCCCCGGGCCGACGAGCACGGGTCTGGGGCGGGCGTTGCGGGTGGCCATCGGGTCGGGCGCCGGTCGGGTCGTCATGGGGACCGGTGGGACGGGCGCGCCCGACGGCGGGCTCGGCCTGCTGGTCGGGCTCGGCCTGGACCTGCCGCCCGGGGCGCGGGATCTGGCGGGGGCCACGGACCTGACCGGCGAGGACCTCGTCGGGCTGGTGCCGCTGCGCCGGTCGTTGTCGGGCATCGATCTGGTCGTGGCCTACGACGACGATCGGCCGTTGCTCGGTCTCGCCGGCGTCGGTGAGCTGGTCGCCCGGTCGGGTCCGGACGGGCGCGCCCGGGCCCAGGTGGTCGAGAGCGGGCTGGCCGCACTCTCCCAGGCGGTCTCGGCGGTGCCGCTCCGCCAGGAGCGACCCGATCTGCTGGCGGGCACGGCGGGTGCAGCCAGACGACCGACGTCCGCGCCGGGGTCGGGGTCCGGCGGGGGTCTCGGCTTCATGCTGGCCGCGCTCGGCGCGCGTCTGCTCCCAGGTGCATCGGTGCTGGCCAGCGAGCTGGACATCGACGGACGACTGGCCGGTGCGGAGGTCGTCGTGGTCGCGGTCCCGTACCTGGACTGGACGACCGCGGCGACCGGCGTGATCGCGCACGTGGCCGAGCGGGCCGGTGCGGCCGGGGTGCCGGTGGTGGCGCTGGCCGGTGAGTCGCTGCTCGGCCGCAAGGACCTCGCGGGGGCCGGGCTGGTCGGCGCCTACGTCGTGGCGGACGACGCACCTGGGCAGCTGGCGGCCCTGGCGACCCGCGTGGCGCGCACCTGGTCTCCCGTGGGCTGAGCGGAGGTCGTACCCTGGGGAACACGGCGACAGCGCCCGCTGTTGCACCGGTGGCACGTCGCACCGATGAGGGAGAGCACATGACTGAGACCACCCAGACCGCCACACACGGTGTTCTGCTCACCGATGTCGCCGCGGGCAAGGTCCGCAGCCTGCTGGAGCAGGAGGGTCGTGACGACCTTCGGCTGCGTGTGGCCGTCCAGCCCGGTGGCTGCTCGGGCCTGATCTACCAGCTGTACTTCGACGAGCGCGTGCTGGACGGCGACGCCCTGCGTGACTACGACGGGGTCGAGGTCGTGGTCGACAAGATGTCCGTGCCGTACCTCGACGGCGCCACGATCGACTTCGCGGACACGATCGAGAAGCAGGGCTTTACGATCGACAACCCGAACGCCGGTAGCTCGTGCGCCTGTGGCGGCTCGTTCAGCTGAGCTCCTCGCACGTACGAAGGGCGGGCACCCGACCGGGTGCCCGCCCTTCGTGCGTCCTGCGCCGGCCGTCGCACCGGTGGGCGACAACGACGTCGGTAGGACACGATGGGCGTTGTACCTGGACGTTTGCCCGGCTGCCGCTACGCTTCACCTGTCAGGACCAAGGTCCCGGGTAAAGATGCCGACGGTCGCGCCGTTCGGATCGCCCGGGTCCCGATCGGAGGGTTGCCCGTGCGCCGCCAGACCACCCGCCAACGGCTCGTAATCGCCTCAGTGCTGGCCGCTGGGGTGAGCCTCGCGCTGAGCGGTTGCTCCGACACTCTGTGGCGGGGCTTCCTCCCCGGCTACTCCGACGCCGAGGTGACCAACCACACCGGGCAGATCTCCTCGTTGTGGCGCGGATCGTGGATCGCGGCTCTGGCCGTCGGCCTGCTGACCTGGGGACTGATCCTGTGGTGCGTGGCGGCCTACCGCAAACGCCGCGACGACGACACCCTGCCGGTTCAGCTGCGGTACCACGTACCGCTCGAGATCATGTACGTGATCCTGCCGATCCTCATGGTCGGCGTCCTCTACTACTACACCAACCGATCGATGACCGACATCACGACCGTGAGCGGTGATGCCGACGTCAACATCCAGGTGATCGGCAAGCAGTGGAGCTGGGACGTCAACTACACCGACGCCGACGTCCACGACTCGGGTGTGCAGGCACAGGACCTGGGGATCGACCCGGCCATCGTGGCCGACCAGGTCACCATCTGGCTGCCGGTGGACCAGAAGGTGCGATTCACCATCGACTCACGCGACGTCATCCACTCTTTCTGGGTGCCCGCATTCTTGTTCAAGATGGATGCCATCCCGGGGCGGACGAACACCTTCGACGTCACGCCGACCCGGGAAGGCACCTACCAGGGCAAGTGCGCCGAGCTGTGCGGTGAGTACCACGCGGCGATGCTCTTCAACGTCAAGGTCGTCAGCGAGGCCGAGTACCAGAAGCACCTGGCCGATCTCAAGGCCGCGGGCCAGACCGGTCTGCTGGGCCTGAAGTACTCCAGGCTGCAGGACGTCAGCGGCCTCGCCACCGAGGGGAACCAGGGATGACCGCCCACATCGAGCAGATCCCCGGCCTCGCGCCGACGCGTCAGCGCCTGGGATCGAAGGTGGTGGGCTGGCTCACCAGCACCGACCACAAGACGATCGGCAACCTCTACCTGGTGACCTCGTTCGCCTGGTTCATGGTCGGCGGGCTCATCGCGCTGTTCATCCGCAGCGAGCTGTTCGAGCCCGGTATCCAGGTGTTCGGCACGGGCGAGCAGTACAACCAGGCCTTCACCATGCACGGCACGA
Organism: Actinomycetota bacterium; assembly: GCA_018898235.1. Taxonomy (GTDB): domain Bacteria; phylum Actinomycetota; class Actinomycetes; order Actinomycetales; family Cellulomonadaceae; genus Cellulomonas. The sequence goes on from JAHIJU010000176.1 coordinate 12,098, forward strand.
TCATGCTGCTGATGTTCGCCACCCCACTCTTCTCGGGCTTCGCGAATGCGATCATGCCGTTGCAGATCGGTGCGCCCGACGTCGCGTTCCCGCGGCTGAATGCCCTGTCCTACTGGCTGTACCTGTTCGGCGGGCTCATCGCCGCGGCCGGCTACCTCACCCCGCAGGGCGCGGCCTCGTTCGGCTGGTTCGCCTACGCCCCGTTGTCCAACACGGTGTACTCGCCGGGTGCCGGCGGTGACCTGTGGGTGTTCGGGCTGATCCTCACCGGGTTCGCGACGATCTTCGGCGCCGTCAACTTCATCACCACCATCCTGACGATGCGTGCGCCCGGGATGACGATGTTCCGGATGCCGATCTTCACCTGGAACACCCTGATCACGTCGATCCTCGTGATCATGGCGTTCCCGCCGCTGGCGGCGGCCCTGTTCGCCCTCGGTGCAGATCGGCGGCTGGGTGCGCAGATCTTCAACCCGGACAACGGCGGTGCGATCCTCTGGCAGCACCTCTTCTGGTTCTTCGGGCACCCGGAGGTCTACATCATCGCGCTGCCGTTCTTCGGCATCGTGAGCGAGATCCTGCCCGTGTTCAGCCGCAAGCCGATCTTCGGCTACAAGGGCCTGGTCTACGCGACGATCTCCATCGCGGCGCTCTCGATGACCGTGTGGGCGCACCACATGTACGTGACCGGCGCCGTGCTGCTCCCGTTCTTCGCCTTCATGACGATGCTCATCGCGGTGCCCACGGGCGTGAAGTTCTTCAACTGGATCGGCACCATGTGGCGCGGGAAGCTCACCTTCGAGACCCCGATGCTGTGGAGCATCGGGTTCCTGGTGACGTTCCTGTTCGGTGGGCTGACCGGTGTCGTGCTGTCGAGCCCGACCCTGGACTTCCAGCTCTCGGACACCTACTTCGTGGTGGCCCACTTCCACTACGTGATCTTCGGGACCGTCGTCTTCGCGATGTTCGCCGGTTTCTACTTCTGGTGGCCGAAGTTCACCGGTCGGATGCTCGACGAGCGGCTCGGCAAGATCCAGTTCTGGTTGACCTTCATCGGCTTCCACACGACGTTCCTCGTGCAGCACGTGCTGGGCGTCGAGGGGATGCAGCGGCGGATCGTCGACTACTCGCCGGTCGACGGGTTCACCACCCTCAACCAGATCTCGACGATCGGATCGATGATCCTGGCGAGCTCGACGCTGCCGTTCCTCTACAACGTCTACAAGACGGCGCGGGGGCCGCGCACCGTCTTCCTCGACGACCCGTGGGGCTTCGGCGGCTCGCTCGAGTGGGCGACGAGCTGCCCGCCCCCGCGGCACAACTTCACGTCCCTGCCGCGGATCCGCTCCGAGCGTCCCGCGTTCGACCTCCACCACCCCGAGGTCGCGGCGCTCGACCGCGTCGAGCCGGATGACGGACCGCTCGACTGGTCGCCCGATACCCAGGGCGCCCCGCGGGCCGCGCGTGAGCGGCTGGCCGGCGGGGCAGCCGGCGAGGCGTCGTCCTCGACGGCGACGATCGAGCGCGAGGGACAGGAGGACCAGCAGTGAAGTTCGAGGCGAAGCTCTTCCTGTACGGCGTGCTCTTCTTCGTGCCCGTCGGGCTCATCTACGGCGTCTGGAGCCACGGTGAGGCCGTCGGCACGGCCGGGATCCCGATGGTCGGCGGCCTGGTGCTCATGGTCGGCGGCTATCTCGCGATGGTCTCCCGGCGCATCGACGAGCGTCCGGAGGACGATCCGGAGGGCGAGATCTCGCAGGGCGCGGGGGAGCAGGGTGTGTTCAGCCCGTGGAGCTGGTGGCCGTTCGTGTGCGCCCTCGGCGCCTCGATCGCCTTCCTGGCCCTCGCGATCGGGTGGTGGATCCTCGTCATCGGGGTGCCGTTGGCCGTGATCGGCATGGTCGGCTGGGTCTTCGAGTTCTCCCGCGGGCAGCACGCCCACTAGCTGTACTGCCCAGGCAGGTTGGTCAATCTGGTGATGGGTGGGACCTTGCCGATGGCGGTGTGGGGCCGGTGGTGGTTGTAGTGGTGGAGCCATCC
>JAHIJU010000177.1 GCA_018898235.1 Actinomycetota bacterium
AAACGCGAGGCCGACCAGCGGCTGCGGGCCACCTCCCTGGACTGGACCATCCTGCGTCCCGGTCCCTTGACCGATGACCCGGGCACCGGTCGCGTCGAGCTCACGACGGTGCCCGATGGGGGCGCGGTCCCGCGTGAGGATGTGGCGGCGCTGGTCGTGGCCTGCCTCGACGACCCCGGCAGCATCGGCGCCCAGTGGTGGGTGGCCGGCGGTGGCGAACCGGTCGAGCAGGCCGTCCGGGACCTCGCCGGGGTCAGGGCCTGAGCCGGGCGACTGCGGTTCAGGGTGCGGGCAGGTCCTGAGGCCCGCCACCGTCCGGCGGCGGGACCTACCGGGTCGGGTCAGTCGTCGATCGAGGCGATCGGCTCGTAGACGGTGATGACCGGCGCCGATGCGCACAGCTCCGGGACCCGTGCGAGCAGGGCGCCCAGGTGCGGGGTGCCGCTGTGCCGGTCGACCGTGGCCTGGTCGCGGTACTTCTCGTAGAAGAGGAACGCGGCGGGGTCGGTCGGCGAGCGGTGCAGCGTGTACTCCAGCACACCGTCCTCGGCGCTCACCGGCTCGATCAGGGACCGCAGGGCCGCCTCGAGCTGCGCCTCCTGACCGGGCTTGGCCTGGAACGTGGCGCTGATGACGAGCATGGTCACTCCTTCGACAGGGGGGTCGTCCGGACGCTAGCACCGGGGGAGTCATGGGCCCGCAGCTCATCGAGCTCGACGGACACCACCCCGAGGGCCAGCAGGTTGACGATCAGCCCGACGCTCGCGTCCCACTGGGACAGCCGGAAGTTGAAGAACTGGGTGACGAGCACTCCGACCAACATCCCGCGGCGCACCCACAGGTAGCCGTCGACCTGGTTGGTGCGCATCCGCCACAGCCCGAACGCCGCGAGCCCGAACGACGTCAGCCCGGAGCCCGCCACGCCGACGAGCAGCCATCGGGGCCCGTCGGACCCGGTCAGCCCCAGCCCGACGGAGGCCGCGGACCCGACCATGAACACGGCCACGGCGATCCACGGCACCGCCCGTGCCCGCACGACCCGGTGCAGCACGCCCAGCGCCCAGCGCCGGACGGCGGCCGCCGGGTCCGGGACCTCCTCGTGGTCGGTGCCGATCGAGTCGAGCAGGGCGGCCGTCTGCGAGGTCCCGGGCACCGTGCCCGCGGCCGTGAGGTACCGGTACGCCCGGCGCCGTGCGGTGGGACTGAGCCCGCCCGCGACCCCGGCGGACGCCTCGTCGACGGCGTTCGCCAGGGACTCGGTCGGGTCAGCCGTGCGCAGGCTGTGCAGCACCTCGACGAGCAGGCCCAGCACCACGATGCTCGCGTAGACCACCGACGCGGTCGGTGCGTAGAAGTAGTCGTTGTCGGCCGTGAGGAACTTGCCGACCTCGTCGATGAACAGCCCGAACCCCACCCCGCCGACGAGCGCCGCGAGCGGCCGCACCGCGGGCCCGACGAACGACAGCACCGCGAAGAACGCGAGTGTCAGCAGCAGCCCGCCCCACAGCACATGGGCGATGTGCAGCCCGCCGCCGCCCAGCTGCGGGTACCCGGTCGCGGCGAGCAGGGCCCGGGTGACCAGCACCGTGAGCATGGCCGTCACGAGGAACGTGCCCAGGTGGGTGGTGGCCTGCTGGTCCCTGGGCAGGCCGAGCCGCAGCAGCGGGGCGCGCACCGAGATCGTGCGCGCGGTGTCCTGGGGCGCGGGTGTCATCGCGCCAGTCTGGTGCCTGGCCGGTGGTGCCGGCGTCAGGCCAGCAGGCCCTGCCCGAGGTACTCCCCGGCACGGGCGCCCGGTGGGACCGCGAAGACGGCCGAGCCCACCGGCGTGGTCCAGATGTTGAGCAGGTCGGCGTCTGCCAGCCGTTGCTGCACGGGCACGAGCTGGGCGACCGGGTCGGCCTGGAAGGTGATGAACAGCAGACCGGCCGTGGGCGGGTCGAGGTAGTTGAAGGGTCGGCGCATGAACCGTTCGCGGGGGGTGGTCGCGGTGGCCCGGCGCACGTGCGCGGCCGGTCCGATCACGGTGAAGCCGCGGTCGTCCCGGGCCTCCAGGTCCGGCAGGTCGGTCTCCTTCGACCCGGTGAGCGGTGCGCCGTCGGCCAGCCGACGGCCCATGGCCGCCTCCCGGCTGCCGCGGTCGAGCACGTCCCAGGTGTCCAGGTTCATCTGGATGCGTCGCACCACCATCGAGGTACCGCCCGCGAACCAGCCGTTGTCGGGCCCGGTGTGCCACACCAGATCGGGGTCGACGTCCGGCTGGACGTTGTGCGTCCCGTCGAGCTGGCCGAGGAGGTTGCGCATGGTGGCGCCGGGCGCGGTCACGCCGGGGGCGTGCCGGAAGCCGCGTTGGGTCCAGCGGGCGGTGGCGAACGTGCTGGCCCCGACGCTGAGCACCCGGACGGCGTGCGCGACGGCCAGCTGGTCGTCGGCGCACACCTGGAGCACGAGGTCGCCGCCGGACCAGCGGTCCTCCAGCCGGTCGATCGCGAAGGCCGGCAGCGGCACCGCCCAGGCCGGCGCCCGGTCGGCCAGGGCGGCCGCGGTGAAGAACCCCGGGCCGTAGCCGACGGTCGCGGTGAGGCTCGCCGGCAGGGCCGTGAGCTCACCAGTCTGGTCGGCCAGCGGGGGCGTCCCCGCCATCAGCCGCTCGATGTCGGCGGTCCACACCCGCATGAGCCGGATGAGGGCCTCGCGGTCCACCCCGGGGTGCAGGTCGAACGCGACGATGGTCACGAACGCGGGGGCCGGGGTGCCGACGCCGGGCTGGCGCTCGCCGCGGAACGCCACGGTCGCCCGGCCCACGGCCCCGGTCAGCTCCGGCGGGTCCGGCGGTGGCGCCGCGACCGTCGCGTCCCACACCGCCCGGCCGCCCAGGGCGGCACCGACACCGGTGACCGCCGCGAGGCCGGCCGTCAGCACGGTGCGCCGGCTGGGCTCGGTCATGGCGTCGGCATGTCCATCCCGGGCATCGGGGACTGCGAGGACGACCCCATGTCGCCCATCGGGGACTGCGAGGGGGAGTCCATGCCCGGCATGCTCGGCGCGTAGGTCTCGTTGCCGCCGGTGAAGGTGCGGGCCGGCGCCGTCATCGTGCACTCGGCGCCCGCCGTCGTGTGCAGCGAGACGGTGACCTCGTCGCCCACCTTGATCGGGGTGGAGACGCCCATGAACATCACGTGCTCGCCGCCGGGCGCCAGCGTGGTGGTCGTCCCCGGGTCGAGCACGAAACCGCCGGCCTTGGGCTGCATGGTGGCGGCGCCGTCGGTGCCGGTGACGACCTCGTGCAGCTCGAGCATCGGGGCCGCCGGCGAGGTGGCCGAGTCGATGGTGACCGTCTGGTCGGTGGTGTTCTTCAGCGTGCCGAACGCTGCGGTCATCCCCGAGTCGACGGCCTTGACCCAGGCGTCGGAGATGGTGAGCGGACATCCGCCGCTGGGGCTGGGGTTCGACGCCGAGCCCGACCCGCTCTGGCTGCAGCCGGCCAGCGCCAGCACCGCGACGACCCCTGCTGCTGCGACCTGCTGACGCATGGTTCTCCCTCGTGCTCGACGACGACCAGAACTCTCCCACAGGAGAGACGGCGCACGGCGCAGTTCAAGGGACCGAGGTCCCGACAGGCGCCGATCCGGCTCCGCCGTCAGCGAACTGGGCGCTCCGCGCAGCGGGTTCACCCCACCGGGCCGGCGACGAGGTTGGCCTCGAGCAGCAGGTCGCGCTCACCCAGCACGGCCTCGGGGGTCGCGTCGGCGAGCACGGTGTGGTCCTCGCCCAGCACCACCGCGCGGTCCGCCAGATCCGCCAGGTGCTCCAGGTCGTGGGTGGCCAGGACCAGGGTCTTGCCCGCCCCGGCCAGGGTGGCCATGAGGTCCCGCAACCAGGCGCTGCTGCGCGGGTCGAGCGCGGCGGTGGGTTCGTCGAACAGCAGCACCTGCGGGTTCATCACGAGCACCGAGGCGATCGCGACCTTCTTCTTCTGCCCGCCGGACAGCTGGAACGGGGTGCGGTCGGCCAGGTCGGCGATCTCCAGCAGGTCGAGCACGTCGTCGGTCCGGGCCTGCGTGTGATCCCGGGACAGGCCGAGCTGCAGGCAGCCGAACGCGACCTCCTCGCGCACCGTGGGGGAGAACACCTGGGTGTCGGCGTTCTGGAACACGAACCCGACCCGGGACCGGAACGCCGCGCTGGTCCGCTCGTCCTCCAGGGACTGTTCGGTGAGCGGGTCGCCGAACGCCTGCACCGTGCCCGACGTGGGGAAGACGAGCCCGTCGAGCACCTTGAGCAGCGTGGACTTGCCACAGCCGTTGGCCCCGAGCAGCGCCAGACGTTCCCCGGCGGCCACCTCGAGGCTCACCCCGGCCAGGGCGGGGAACCGGTCGAGGTAGGCGTAGTGCAGGTAGTGGCAGGCGAAGACGAGGGGGGCGGGACCCTCGTCGGCCCGGTCACCGGCCAAGGGCACCGTCCACGACGAGCATCGCGGCCACGGCGGCCAGCGCGACGACGACGGCGAGCACGTCCGCGGTCCGCAGGTGCTCGGCCTGCAGGGTGTGCGACCTGCCCCGGTAGCCGCGGGCGACCATCGCCTGGTGCACCTCGTCGGACAGGTGGTGCGCCTTGGCGACGAGCGCCCCGGCCGATGCCCCGAGCAGCGCCCGGCCGTTCCCGTCGTGGGCCACCGAGGTGAGGGTTCGGGCCCGGCGGCTGGTGAGCATGTCGGTGACCGTGCCCAGCAGCAGGAACACGTAGCGGTAGGCCATCGCGACCACCATGACGACCATCCGCGGCACGCCGAGGATGCCGAGCGCCGCCAGCAGCCGCACCCACCCGGTGGTGGACGTGAGCAGCAGCACGGCACTGACCGAGCACGCCACCCGGGCGATCAGCAGAGCCGCACTGGTGAGCCCCTGCCGGGTGAGCCCCTCGGGGGTCCCGTCCCAGGTCCACAGCTCGACGACGACGTCGCCGGGCACGACGACGGACAGCGTGGCCGGCGCCACGACGAGCGCGGTGAACACCGGCACGGCCAACCAGACCCGGCGCAGGTAGGTGAGCACCGGTACGCGGCTGCCGGCGGCGAGCGCGACGATGGCGAGGTAGGCGAACGCCAGCGTCGCCGGGTCCCGCACGAGCGCGAGCCCGACGAGGACGACGAGCAGCGCCATGATCTTGGCCCGGGGGTCGAGGCGTTGCAGCAGACCGTCCGCCGCCGTGTCGTCGGCGGCCAGGGCCTGCCGCAGCACCGCGGACGCGTTGTCGAGCGTCCGGTCGACGAACGACCTGCGCCGGCGCCTCCCTGGCGCCGGCAGCGTGAGCGGCTGTGGCGCGGTCAGCCAGGCCGGGACGGCCGGTGCGGTCCAGGTGACGGTGGGCACGGCGTCAGGTCGCGGCCGGTGCGTCGACGGGGGTGTCCCGGCGTCCGTCGCCGGTGCCGCGCCGGGCGCCGAGGGCCGCGAGCGCCCGGCCGAGCAGCCAGATCGCGGCCCCGATCACGGCGATGCCGACCAGCGCGGAGACCCAGTAGCCGAGCACCGCGTTCTGCCCGTCGGCGAAGCCGTAGTCGCCGAGCAGCGTGTGGCTCCAGAACCCGCTGAAGCGGTTGAGCCCGGCCGGGACGGCGCTCAGTCCGAGGCTGGGCAGGTCGAGGTCACCCGGTGCGTCCTCGCCGAAGGCCCCGCCGGGGGCGAGCAGGCCGAGCGGGACGAGGGCGACCATCGCGACGACGAACCCGATCGCCACAGCGCCCGGGCGCAACCGGTGCGGGCGTGCGGGGGTCGTCGGTGTGACGTCGTCGGCGGTGACCGGGATGCCCGGGTGCGCGGCGACGAGGCGGCTCACCTCGGTGCGGGCGAGGTAGCCGAGCACGCCGACGGTGAGGATCGTCTCGGCGGCGCCAGCGATCGTCAGGTGCGCGAGGGCCATGGCGGGGATGGTCTGCGCGAGCGTGTACGGGGAGTAGAGAGGTGTGCCGTCGGCGGTGTGCGCGAGCAGCGGCTGCAGGCCCAGCTCGATCGCGGTGGCCAGCCCGGCGGCGTTGATCCCGACGTACCCGCCGATCCCGGCCGCCACCAGGCGGCGCCGGCTGGTCAGCGGTGCGCGGCCGGCCACCGCGCGGTACGCCCAGACGCCGACGAACGGCATGATCACGGCCATGTTGAGCACGTTCGCACCGAGCGTGAGCACCCCGCCGTCGCCGAACAGCAGGGCCTGGAACAGCAGGGCGACGGTGACTGCGATGACCGCCGCCCATGGTCCGAGGACGATCGCGATGACCACCGCCCCGACCGCATGGGCCGTCGTGCCGTCCGGGATGGGCACGTTGAACATCATCACCAGGAAGCTCACGGCGGAGAACATCGCCAGCAGTGGCACGTCCTTGGTCTTGACGACCTCGGTCACCTTGCGTGAGGCCACGACGAGGAGCGGTACCGCGGCCGCCGCCGTGACGACGCAGGTCGCCGGGGAGAGATAGCCGTCCGGGATGTGCATCGAGCTCCTCCGTCCGTCGACCGCCGCTGGCCGACGGACGGAGGATAGCGTGTTGCGACACGTCGCATTAGCGCGTCAGGCACTGCGGGCGGGATCGGCAGGCGGGATCGGGCAGGCGGGATCGGGCGGGCGGGCGGGGCGGCAGGCTCAGCCGGCCGCACACCGGGCGCAGGTGCCCGACAGCGCGACGTGCCCCGGGTCGAGCGCGAACCCGTCCCGGGAGGCGAGCACCCGGGCGACGTCGTCCAGCAGCTCGGCCGGCAGGTCGAGCACCGCACCGCAGACCCTGCACTGGGCGTGCAGGTGCGTGTGCCCGCCGCGGGCCAGGTGGTAGGCCGTGCCGCCGTGCCCCAGGTGCAGGTGCTGCACGACCCCGAGCTCGGACAACGCCTCCAGGGTCCGGTAGACGCTCGCGCGGTGCACCGTGGGGTCCACCTCGGCGACCGCGGTCACCACCTCGGCGGCCAGCACGTGCCCACCGCTGCGGGCCAGCGCCGTGAGCACCGCGCGGCGGGGGGCGGTCATCCGTTCGCCGTGCGCGCGCAGCCGGTCCCCGACCTGCTCGACGAGGGCTGCGACCTCATCGGGGTCGGACGAGGTCGCAGCGCCCGACGGGTGAGCGGCGGTCGCCGGGTGGGGGCCCGGGTGCCGGTGGGGGTGCGGGTGCTCGCCGGGGTGCCGGTGACCGTCCGGCACGGGTCCGGTCATGGGACGGGACTCGCGGGCGGTGCGGCGGGTGCAGCCCGGTCGCCCGCAGTCGCCGGCGTGCCGGCGCCCGACGGGTGGCGCGCGCCACCGAGCCCCTGCCGGTCCGGGACCAGGGCGATCTCTCCACCGTCGGCGGCGGCCGTGAGCAGGCGCTCGCGGAAGGCGGTGAGGATGGCGGTGCGCTCCACCGGGACGTCGGGCGCGACGTCGTCCAGCAGGGCGGCCAGCCGACGGGTGATCTGCGGTTGGCCGGCGCCGACGGTGAGCACCTCGAGCAGCGCCAGCTCGACCACGTCGGACCAGTCGGGGCCGGACAGCGTGACCCGGCCGGGACCGTCGGTCAGCGTGCGGGTGCCGAGCGGCAGCGCCGCGGCGGTCCGCAGCACCTGCTCGATCTCGTCGAGCGCCCGCACCGCGGTGGTCGGGTCGTTGATGCCCGGGGACAGGGCGCGCATCGCCACGTCGACGAGCAGCCGCAGCGAGTACATCGGGTCGAGCGGGAGCGATCGTTCGACGTCGACCACGACGCAGCGCGCGAGCCGGCGCACGAGCGCACCGGTCGGTCCCGCCTCGAGCAGTGCCGTCGCGGTGTCGCCCGCTGTCGGGGAGCACTCCAGGAGCACCGACCCGCGGCTGAAGCCGTCGCCGACGCGGGCCCGCACGTCGAGGGTGAGCCGGTGGCGTCGGGCGATGCGCAGCAGCCGGGCCCCGTCGACCGCGACGACCTGCCCGGTGCGGCCGGTGTGCCGGACGGTCATGGCGATCTCGCGCTCGGCCGCCGGGTCAGAGTCCTTCGTCGCGCTCAGGTGCGCCGTGTCGCCCAGCCGGCGCTCGAACTGGGTGCAGGCCTGGCGTCCGAGGGCCGACAGCACCGCGTCGACCCGGATCCGGCGGCCGACCGAGTGCAGCAGCACGATGAACGCGACCAGGCTGACCAGCAGCAGCACGACCGAGCAGAGCACGGCGAGCTCGGGTGCGTGCTCCCGGCCCACGTTGAGCAGGCTGAGGAACGTGAACGTGATGGTGAACAAAAAGGTCGCGAGGATCACCTGCGTCGAGCGGGCGCGCAGGAAGTAGGCGACCGTCCGCGGCGAGTACTGCGACGAGCCGAACTGCAGCACGAGCACCACGAACGAGAACACCAGGCCGGTGAAGGTGACCATGCCGCCGCCGATCGCGGCCAGCACCTGCGTCGCGGCGCCCGCGGTCACGCCGCTCAACGCGTCGGGCGGCACCATGATGTCGAGGGCATGGACCGCGATCTCGACGACCAGCCCCAGCAGCACGCCCACGGTCGGCAGCACCCAGAAGGCGCGTTCCCACCACAGCCGCAGCCGCAGTGCGCTCCACCCGTGCATGGCCCACCTCCTCGTGTCGCCCACCGGCAGGCTCCGGCCCCGGGACGACGGTAGTGGAACCGTCCCCGCAGGCGCCGCTCGGCCGGCTGCGGGCCTCGCCGCCCCGGTCGGCACCGGTGCGGTCGGCTCCCCGGCGGGGTACCAGGCTGTGTGGCTACGCTCGTGACGTGCAGCTGCGTGTCCTTCTTTTCCCGGCGGCTGCGGTCGCGGGCCTGCTCGCCTGGGCTGAGCTCGTCCACCGGCGCTCGTCCGGTCGGCTGCTCGGGGTTCGGCGCGCGACCGCCCCGGTGTCCGAGGCGGTCGTCGTTCTCGGCTACCGCAACCGGGGTCCGCGGGCGAACTACGTCAACCGCTTCCGGGTGCGGGCGGGGCTGCGGTCCTTCGACCCCGCGGTCGCCGAGCGGGTCCTCGTGCTGTGCGGCGGTGCGGTCGGCGGGCCGGTTCCGGAGGCCGAGCTCATGGCGAGGTACGCCCGCGAGCGCGGCTACACCGGACCGGTGCTGCTCGACACGGAGAGCGTCAACACGTGGGGGAACATCCAACGCGCGATCCCGCTGGTGGAGGACAAGGACTCGATCACGATCGCCTCCAACCCCCTGCACGGGGAGAAGGCGCGGGCCTACCTGTGGGCGCAGCGCCCCGACCTGGCGGCCCGGCTCCGGCGCGCCGAGGACTACCGGTGCGGCGAGCTGCTCCTGCTCAAGCCCCTGGCGGCGGTCGTCGGGCTGGCGAACCTGCGTCGGCTCCGGGCGGCCCGGCGACCGCACGGCTGAGCATCGAGGCAGGTTCTCATCAAGGTGGCGGACTCCCCAGACCCGGACGTGTCTCGGCCGCCGTGTTGTGATGGTGGGCACCACCCGCTCGACCTCGCTGAGGCCGTCGACCGGGCTCCTCCTGGTCCGGGGCCAAGCACGCGCTTTCGGTCCGCGGACCTCACAGGCTCACGGCAGGAGCCCTTCTTCGTAGGCCCGGGCGAAGAGCTCCTCACCGGAACGGATCGGCAGGTACATGTCCGTGGTGAGTAGGTCGTCGACGACTGCGACTGCTCGGTCCCGGTCCCGGTTGAAGAGCGTCTTGTATGCCTCGACCACTATCCAGAGCGTGTCCAGGCACTCGACCCCGTTCGCGTCCGCCTGCTTGCGTGCCGCCTGTCGTCGATGATCGCCACCCCGCCCCTGTGCTTGGAGACCGCGATGACGGCGCACTCGCCCAGGTGCTCGTCGGGCCTGCCGGCCAGCTCCGCCTTGACCAGCAGCTTGGTCCACTCCTCTTTGTCGTCGAGCACGGCAAGTCGTACCCACGACAGCGACCGGATCGGCGGGATCGCGGCGTAGCTCTCTCGACCAGCCTCAATCTCGCGGTCTACCTCGGCAGGCACCACGATCACGCCCTTGGGCGCGAGCCGCTGAAGCAGGTCTAGGTGTCCAGCACGCGCCAGGTGGGTGTACGCGACGGTGTCAACCACCCAGGGGCCACGGTGCGAGGGGCTCACGCGCCGTGGCCCGCGAACACGTGCCGAAGGTCCTCCGGACGGCTCGGTTCCGTCGGGGGAAGGTCACCGGCTCGGAGGGTGCCGCGCAACAGCTCCAACGTGCGTGGAGCCGTCAGATCTCCGACCGCGTACGCCTCCAACATCCGGGCGACGGAACCCGGGGAGAGGTAGGGGGAGGCGAGATCGTCTGCGATTGCCCGGGTGGTCGCCAGCTCCAGTCGCGCGAACTCCCCGATCGTCGGCACATCCTGCGACAGGAGGACGCGCTCATCGTGAGTGATGTAGCCCAGATTGCACAGCTGCAGCACGGCTGCTGACCAGCTCAATCGGAACCCGGAGCTGACGGCGATGGCGCGGTCGCGGGTGGTCCAGTTCGAGTGTTCATTCCAGACTCGCGAGATCCCGTTCCTGGGCGCAAGGAGGTGGATGGCGAAGGAGCTCAGCATCCGTTCGCTGTCACGTGAGGACTCATGGTCGTAGGCGTCGCCTGTGAGCCAGTGGCCGAGCTCATGGGCCAGAGTCATTCTCCGGCGGCCCGGTCTGCTGTCGCCGTTGATGACTGCTGCCCCCAACTGGCTGCCGTCCTCGCCCACTTCAACGCAACCGCCATCGGGGCCGAGCTCAGTGAGTGAGGCTGAGTAGGTCACCAGGCCGAGGCTCTCGCAGAAGCGACCGAGATCTTCGATTGGCTCGATCGTCAGACCAGCCTGCGACCGGACGCGAGTGGCGGATTGCTCGGCTTCCTCGTGGGTGTGGGGGACACGGAAGCTGATGGCGTCGCGATCTATCCCGGAGAGAACCCCGATCCGGAGAAGCCCGTGCAGGTCGGAGGAGAAGGAGCGCAGCTCTTCGTCCAGGAGCCCGTTCGTGTCGTGCGCGTGCTCGCTGTCTCGGCGGCGGTTCACGACGGCCGGGACGGGATCTGAGACGAAGAACGACAATGGTCGGCCGAGGGCCTGCGCGATCCGTACCAACTCGGGGACGCTCAGCTTGCGCTCACCCTGCTCGAGCCGGCTGATCGCGCTCCGGTCGAGCCCGACCGAGTCGCCAAGCGCCACCTGGCTCTGTCCCGCGAGATCGCGGGCTTTGGCGACTCGCTCGCCGAGGTCCTTCATGTCCATGTGTGTGATTTTCACACGCTCCCGAGGTCCGAACAAGCGCTCTCGACCGACCAGCGTCCCGCGCGCGGTTGTCGAGACCAGGCTTGCCACCATTGCAGGGACCCGGACGCGCCCGCGGCGCGAGGCCACCTGAGACTGGGTCGCGGCGCGGACAGCCACGTGAGACTCGGGCAGCCCAGGTCTGACGCCGAGTCGAAGGACTCTCTCGATCCCTGGGAACAATCCGGCCCGCCCCACAGTTGAGCCCGTCAGACTCAACTCTGGGTCGCCGGGTTTGCCATCCACCCCCCGGCGGGCGAGACTTGAGTCAGTCGGACTCAAGACTCGGCCGCGACAGACGCGACACAGAGCAGCACGAAGCAGCACAGACCAGGGCCGTCCGGCCCGGACGAAAGGCAGGCAGGCAATGGGACGAGCAGTCGGCATCGACCTCGGCACCACCAACTCCGTGGTCGCCACCCTGGAGGGCGGCGAGCCCACGGTCATCGCGAACGCCGAGGGCGCGCGCACGACGCCGTCCGTCGTCGCGTTCTCCAAGACCGGCGAGGTCCTCGTCGGCGAGATCGCCAAGCGGCAGGCGGTCACCAACGTCGACCGCACCATCACCTCCGTCAAGCGCCACATGGGCACCGACTGGACGACGAGCGTCGACGGCAAGGCCTACACCGCGCAGGAGATCAGCGCGCGCGTCCTGGGCAAGCTCAAGCGGGACGCCGAGGCGTACCTGGGTGAGCCCGTCACCGAGGCTGTCGTCACCGTCCCGGCCTACTTCAACGACGCCCAGCGCCAGGCCACCAAGGACGCCGGCACCATCGCCGGCCTCAACGTGCTGCGCATCATCAACGAGCCCACCGCGGCGGCCCTGGCCTACGGCCTGGAGCGCGGCAAGGAGGACG
>JAHIJU010000178.1 GCA_018898235.1 Actinomycetota bacterium
CGACGGCGGCGCACCCGGCATCCACGTCTACACGTTCAACCAGCACCGGGCCGCGCTCGACCTGCTGGACCTGACCCACCTGGGCGGCGCGCCGGCGCCGCGCACCGAACCGAAGGACCTCGTATGACCACCTCGTTCCCCGCTGCTTCCGTCCTCGGCTACCCGCGGATCGGCCCGCGCCGCGAGCTGAAGAAGGCGCTCGAGGCGTTCTGGGCGGGCAAGGCCGACGCCGCGAGCGTCGAGCAGGTCGCCGCCGACCTGCGCCGCCGCACCCGCACCCGGCTCGCCGAGCTCGGGCTGTCGACCACGACCCCGGCCATCCCGAGCGCCTTCTCCTTCTACGACCACGTGCTCGACACGACGGCCCTGGTCGGGGCGGTCCCGGCACGGTTCGCCGATCTCGTCGGCCCCGACGGATCCCTCGACCTGGCCGGGTACTCCACGGTGGCCCGAGGCCGCGGTGACGACCTGCCGCTCGAGATGACCAAGTGGTTCGACACGAACTACCACTACCTGGTCCCCGAGATCGGCCCGGAGACGGTGTTCTCCTACGCCGGCCGCCGCCCGGTCACCGAGTTCGCCGAGGCTCTGGCTGACGGGGTGCTCACCCGTCCGGTCCTGGTCGGCCCCGTCACCTACCTGGCGCTGGCCAAGGCCACCGAGGGTTCGCCCGAGGGCTTCTCCCCGCTGGACCGCCTCGCCGATCTGCTGCCGGTCTACCAGGCGGTGCTCGCCGACCTGGCCGCCGCCGGCGCCACCTGGGTCCAGCTCGACGAGCCGGCCCTGGTGAGCGACACCCTCGCCGTCCCGGCCGCTGCCGTCACCGCTGCCTACCAGGCGCTGGCCGGCGCCACCGACCGCCCGACGATCCTGGTCGCCGCGCCCTACGCCGACCTGGGCGACCAGCTCGCGACGCTGGCCGCCACCGACGTCGAGGCCATCGGCATCGACCTGGTCCGCGGGTCGGCCCCGACCGCCGCGGTGCCCGGGCTGGCGACCAAGACCCTGGTCGCGGGCGTGATCGACGGTCACAACATCTGGCGCGCCGACCTCGACGCCAAGCTGGCGATCCTCGAGCGGCTCGAGCTGCTGGGCGCCGGTGCGGTCACCGTCGGCACCTCCACCAGCCTGTTCCACGTGCCGCACACCGTGGCCGACGAGCCGGCGCTGGACGCCACGCTCGCGTCCTGGCTGGCCTTCGCCGACGAGAAGGTCACCGAGGTCGTCACGCTCGCCGAGGGTCTGGTCGAGGGCCGCGAGGCGATCCACGAGGCACTGCTCGCCGCCTCCGACGCGCTCGCCGCCCGCGCGGCCGCCCCCGGCGTCGTGCGTCCGGAGGTCCGCGCCCGGGTGTCCGCACTCACCGAGGACGCGTTCTCCCGCGGCTCGTTCGACGCACGCCGCGCCGCGCAGGACGCCCGGCTGCACCTGCCGCCGCTGCCGACGACCACCATCGGCTCGTTCCCGCAGACGCCTCAGATCCGCAAGGCCCGCGCGGCGTTCGGCAAGGGCGAGCTGTCCGCAGCCCAGTACGAGGACGAGATGCGCGCCGAGATCGGCCGCGTCGTCCAGCTCCAGGAGGACCTGGGCCTGGACGTCCTGGTGCACGGCGAGCCCGAGCGCAACGACATGGTGCAGTACTTCGCGGAGAACCTCGACGGGTTCTCGGTCACCCAGAACGGCTGGGTGCAGTCGTACGGTTCGCGCTGCACGCGGCCGTCGATCCTGTGGGGCGACGTCACCCGCCCGGCACCGATCACCGTCGCCTGGTCCAGCTACACCGCCTCGCTCACCGACAAGCCGGTCAAGGGCATGCTGACCGGTCCGGTGACGATCCTGGCCTGGTCGTTCGTGCGCGACGACCAGCCGCTGGCCGACACGGCGTTCCAGGTCGGCCTGGCGCTGCGCGACGAGATCGGCGACCTGGAGGCCGCGGGCATCCCGATCGTCCAGGTCGACGAGCCGGCGCTGCGCGAGCTGCTGCCGCTCAAGACCGCCGACCAGAGCGCCTACCTGGACTGGGCGGTGCGCTCGTTCCGGCTGTCCACGGCCGGGGTGCGTGCGGACACCCAGATCCACACCCACCTGTGCTACTCGGAGTTCGGCGAGGTCATCGAGGCCATCGACGGCCTGGACGCCGATGTGACGAGCATCGAGGCGGCCCGGTCGAAGATGGAGATCGTCGACGACATCGCCGGTCACGGCTACCCGCGCGGCATCGGCCCGGGTGTGTGGGACATCCACTCCCCGCGCGTGCCGAGCGAGGCCGAGGTCGAGACCCTGCTCGCCGGTGCGGTCCGCTCGATCGACGCCGGTCTGCTGTGGGTCAACCCGGACTGCGGCCTCAAGACCCGCCGCTACGAGGAGGTCACCCCCTCCCTCGAGCACCTGGTCGCCGCAACCAAGGCCGTCCGCGCCACCCTCTAGCTGTACTGCCCAGGCAGGTTGGTCAATCTGGTGATGGGTGGGACCTTGCCGATGGCGGTGTGGGGCCGGTGGTGGTTGTAGTGGTGGAGCCATCC
>JAHIJU010000179.1 GCA_018898235.1 Actinomycetota bacterium
TGCCGTCGAGGCCCTCGGCGGCACACCCGCCGACGCGCTGGCGGTCGTCTCCGCCGAGCTCGCCGGGCTGCCGCCCGAGCGGTTCCCGCACCTGGCGGAGGCGTCGGAGCACCTCACGGCGATCAACCTCGACGAACGGTTCGAGTGGGGGCTCGAGTGCCTGCTCGACGGGCTCGAGCTGCAGCTCACCAGCCCGCACCCACGGCCCGAACCGGGCACCTGCGGGTCACCAGGTGACGTCGGTCCCCGTCGCGCTGATCCGGACCCCGCCGTCGACCACGGCCGCTGAGCGCAGCACCAGCCCGGCCGGCAGCTCGTCGACCGGCACCTCCAGCCCGGTGAGCCGGTCACGCAGCGCAGCGGGCAGGTTCGCGATCGTGACCTGAAGACCGCCGATGCGCACATCGTCGAGATCGACGAGCAGCCGACCGCCCTCGACCCGTGGGGTGGCGGCAGCGGTGAACGTCAGGCCGAGCGCATCCCCGGAGACCGTGACGGCCCCCGCGTCGACCGCCACGTCGAGGTCCAGCCCGCTCCGCTCGCGGGCGGCCTGCTGAAGGGTCGCGGTCGGGATGGTCGCCGCCAGGTCGGCCGAGGCCGTGGTGACCGGCGGGCTCGTGGTCACCCCGGTGGCGGCCACGTCGACGTCGGTCAGGGTGAGGGAACCGAACCGCACCTCGTCGGCCGAGCCGGTGACCCGGTCGAGGCGCCCGCCGGCCAGCTGGGTGAGGAATGGGAACCCGTGCACCGTGATCGCCAGGTCGCCCTGCACGTCGATCGTCTGACGCACGCGCTGCGCCGCCGTCGCCTCGGCCCGCACCACCGCCACCCGGTCGGCACCCACGGCCAGCCCGGCCAGCACGACGAGGGTGGCGACCAGGGCGACGACCTTGCGCATGCTGTCCTCCGGCCGGTGGCGTGCGGTTGGTCCACGGTACGCGGCGGCGGCGCGTGACCCGGCGGTCGAGCACCCAGCGGGTCAGGGCGAGGTGGCCGGTGGGGACCTGGGCCCTCTGTAGGGCTGACGCCTCCTGAGGATGGGAGCCTTCCTGCGGCCTACTCAGGGAGACCTCGACGTGCCTGACGCTCGCTCGTGAGGCGGCGCGGGTCGCCGGTTCAGCCGGCCCGCACCTGTCGTCGGCCCCTCAGGTTGAGCTTCCCGGGCTGACGAATCCGCTCTCGTAGGCGAGCGTCACCAGCACGGCCCGGCTGGGAGTATCGAGCTTGGTGAGCAGGGCGTGCACGTGGGTCTTGACCGTGCCCTCGGTCAGGTACAGCTCGCGGGCGATCTCGCGGTTCGAGGCCCCGGTGGCCACCAACCGCCACACCTCGGTCTCCCGGGGGCTCAACCGGTCCAGCAGGAGAGGCAGCCGGTCGGTCAGGTACGTGTGCCGATGCCCGACCCGCACCTGGTCGACGAGGTCCGGCCCGGCGACTGAGACCAGCGGTACCCATTGACCGTCGAAGTCCCCGACGCCGGGGCCAGGTCACGGACGTCGACCTGACCGCTCGGGGAGGGGTCGACGGCGGTCATGGGTTCGGCACTGGCAGCGCGACCGGTCCCTGGCAACCTGCGGTTCACAACTATCACCGCAGGTCAGCACACCGCTGTGCGCGTTGAGCACGGTCCGGTGCGGCGGTCCCTTCCGTGGCTTGGCTGACGCTCGTCGGCACCAGCTCGGCCGCTGGTGTGGTTGTGGGGACGAAGCTGTCGGGCGCCTATGGCGTCGGTTGGCCGAGCAGGCCGATCCCGGTGAGCAGGAGATCGACGCCGGCGAGGAACTGTTCGCGGTCGTCGTGCTCGCCGATGGCGCCGGCGATCTGGTGGACGAACGGGTACTCGTCCGGGTCCAGGCGTGCCCACCGGTCCGCGACGGCGCCGAGGGAATCCGATCTCGACCTGGTACCGGAGGCGGCGCGCACGCTGGCGTTGACGGCGTTCTGGCTGCTGGCGCCGAGGATGAAGCTGACCAGGGTGGACGCCGCGGTGAACTGCGCCGGTGCGGGCACGCCGGCGAGCTGCAGCTGCTGGCCGATGAGCTCGAGCATCGAGGTCTGCCACGAGGTGCGCGACAGCTGCGGCCCGATCCACGGGTGGGCGTCCATCGCGTCGAACACGCTGAGTCCGATCGTGCGGATCTTCGCCGGTGGCGAGGCGTTGATCCGGCGGACATCCAGGATGGGCACGAACATCGCGTCGGTGGCGGCGGTCAGCAGCTCGTCCTTGTTGGCGACGTGCCAGTAGATCGCCCCGGCTCCCGTCGACAGGCGCGTCGCGAGCGCGCGAAACGTGAGGCCCTGCTCCCCGTCTGCATCGAGCAGCTCGACCGCAGTGGCCACGATCCGGTCGCGGGAGAGCGCCTCCTGACGGCGCTCCGCGCGCGGGTTCGGTCGATCCGGCATGTGCCCATCTTGACACGCTTGGAACGGTGTTCCACACTCGCCACAGTGGAACGCCGTTCCAGTCAAGCGAGCCGGGAGATGCCATGAGTGAGCGAACGATGAACCCTTCGATCCGCGGTCCGCGATCGCTGCGGGCCGTCTGGCCCGCGTTGGTGGGCCTGTCAGCAGTGTTCCTGGTCGAGATGCTGGACAACACACTGCTGAACGTCGCTCTGCCGACGATCGGCCGGGACCTGCACGCCTCGTCGACAGCCCTGCAGTGGGTGACCGGTGCCTACGCCGTGGTCTTCGGCAGTCTGATGCTGTTCCTGGGCGCGATCGCCGACCGCTTCGGGCGACGGCGGGTCATGCTCATCGGGCTGATGCTGCTGACGCTCGCCAGTCTCGGCACGGTCTTCGTGCAGACGCCGGTCGAGCTCATCGCCGTCCGGGTGCTGATGGCCATCGCGGCGGCCATGACTGCCCCGGGATCCATGGCGCTCTCGTTCCGCCTGTTCGACGACGACGCGTTGCGCGCTCGGGCGATCGCTGTGATCACCACGGTGGGGCTCCTCGGCGTGGTCGTCGGCCCGACCGTCGGGGGACTTCTGCTCGCAGTCGTTCCGTGGCAAGCCCTCTTGGTGATCAACGCACCGATCGCTGTGCTGTCCGCGTTCACGATCCGCTTCGGGATCGCTGCGGACACGCCCACCGAGCTCCACCGCGACCCGATCGACCTCGCCGGGGCGCTCCTGGGCACCCTCACCATCGTCCTGGCTCTGGTCTCGCCCACGGTCTTCGTCCAGCAAGGCCTGACCTCAGGGCTCCCGTGGGCCTGCACGGCGGGGGCGCTGACACTCTGCGCGTGCTTCGTCATGCGCGAACGCACGGCCCGTCACCCGCTCATCGATCTCGGGCTCATCACGCGACCGCTGGTTGCCAGCGGCCTCGCCTACCAGGGCGCCACCGGCCTCGCGACCGCGAGCGTCAGCTACACCGTCACCCTGCAGCTCCAGCTCGCGTGGGGATGGTCTCCTGCCCTTGCGGCGGTGGGCATGTTCCCGTTGGTCCTCACGATGATCGCGATCGGCCCGTTCGTGGAACGCATCGTGAACAGGCTCGGGACCAGCCGGTCCTCCTCGCTGGGCGCGACCGCGGTGATCAGCGGACTTGTCGCCTACGGGCTGCTCGGCCGCTTCGGCTACGCATGGATCGCCCTGGCCCTGGTCCTCATCTCCGCCGGGATGCGGGTCGTGATGATCACCGCGGCGGTCAACATCATGAGCGGCCTCCCACAGGACCGGACTTCCATCGGGGCCGCGCTCTCCGACACCGCGCAAGAGGTGAGCAACGCGATCGGCATCGCCGTCGCCGGAACTGTGGTGGCCGTGCTGTTCGCGGGCAACCTCACCGACGTGGCATGGACGGCCGGCCAGATCACTCAGTTCGAGAACGCGGTGACGATCGCCAGCGTCTGCCTCGCCGCCGTCGCCGCACTGCTCGTCCTTGCGGCACCCCGACGCCCGCGCGCGGCGGACGAGATCGCGGCTGCAGCCGCCGAGGTCTGAGGGGGCCTGCGCCGAACAGACCTACCCGGTCCGAGAGCAAGGGACATGGCGGTGATCGACGACTGCCCCCCGACCATCACCGCGGCCGAATGAGCCGCGATCGTCGCGGTCCTGTCCACCTGCCCCACCCAGCCCCTCCCGGCCGGGTCGACCCTGCCGCCCGTCGTCGTGCACACCACACCCACCCCCGCCGCGGGACGCTGCCTACCGTCCGGCACGAATCCGGATCGACACGCACCGCGACCACCAACGAGCATGACCACATGGCTCAACGCACACCGCGGCCGCCCGGCGACGCAACGACCAGCGCACCGAAGCCAGACTGGTCGAGCTCGTGACGCAACTCAACGCCCTCGTCGAGTACCGGCGCGAGCGCAACGACCTGGCTGACCGTCGCCACCAGGACCTGCTGGAAGCGATCCGGGCCACCTACGCCCGCCCACCGGCACTGCGCAAGCTCCGCAACCTGCTCGGAGTCCCCGACACCCGCGGCTGAAGCGATCGCCCCGCGACCTCGAACA
>JAHIJU010000180.1 GCA_018898235.1 Actinomycetota bacterium
CCACGGCGTTCGGCATCGTCGTCACCGAGGCGAACCCGCGGTCGATCATGTCCTCCTACAACCTGGTCAACGGGACCTACGCGCACGAGGACCCGTTCATCCTCACGCGGGTGCTGCGCTGGGAGTGGGGCTTCGACGGGGCGGTCGTCTCGGACTGGGGCGGCTCGAACGACATCGTCGCGGCGGCCGCCGCGGGCGGGACCCTCGAGATGCCGGCGGCCGGCCTGGCCTCGGCCCGTCAGCTCGTCGCGGCCGTCCAGTCCGGTCGCCTCGCCGAGGCCGACCTGGACGCGCGGGCGGCCGAGGTGCTGCGGCTCGTGGCCGAGTCCCGCACCCCGGGCACAGCGCCCGCGGTGGACGCCGACGCCCACCACGCGCTGGCCCGCGAGGTCGCGGCACGGTCGGCCGTGCTGCTCAAGAACGACGGGCTGCTGCCGCTGGCCGCCGGCACCCGGGTCGCGGTCATCGGCGACTTCGCCAGGACGCCGCGCTACCAGGGTGCGGGCTCGTCCACGGTCAACCCGACCCGGCTCGACTCGGTGCTCGACGTCATCGGGGACTCCGGGCTGGCCATGACCAGTTTCGCCCCGGGCTTCCGGCGCGACGGCACCCCCGACGCCGAGCTCCTGGCGCAGGCCGTCGAGGCCGCCTGCGGTGCCGACGTCGTGCTGCTGTTCCTGGGCCTGGACGAGATCGCCGAGTCCGAGGGCATGGAGCGCGCCCGGCTGACCCTGCACCCGGCGCAGGTCGAGGTGCTCACCGCCGTCGCGGCGGCGAACCCGGCGGTGGTCGTCGTGCTGGCCGGCGGCGGTGTCATCGAGACGCCGTGGCTCGGGTCGGCGCAGGCGCTCGTGCACGGCTTCCTCGGCGGCCAGGCCGGCGCCGGTGGCGTGCTCGACGTGCTCACCGGTGCCGTCAACCCCTCGGGCCGGCTCGCCGAGACCGTGCCGTTCACGCTCGCCGACACCCCGACCGCCGCGTGGTTCCCCGCGACGGGACGGACGGCCGAGTACCGCGAGGGCCTGTACGTCGGCTACCGCTACTACTCCACCGCCGGCGTGCCGGTCGCGTTCCCGTTCGGCTTCGGTCTGTCGTACACGACGTTCGGGTACTCCGACCTCACCGCGTCGGACGACGCCGCGACACTCACCGTGACGAACACCGGCGCGGTCGCCGGGGCAGATGTGGTCCAGGTCTACGTCCGCCGCGAGACGCCCGGCGTCCACCGGCCCCGCGTGACCCTGGCCGGGTTCGCCCGCGTGGAGCTCGCCCCGGGGGAGTCCGCCACCGTGACGGTCCCGCTCGGCACGGCCGCCTTCCGGCACTGGGACGTCGCGACCGGCGCGTGGCAGGTCGAGCAGGGCACGTGGTCCGTGCTCGCCGGTGCGAACGTCGACGATCTGCCGCTCGCGGCGCAGGTCACGATCGCCGGGACGGTGCCGGCCCGCCTCGAGGAGGGGCTGCCGGACTGCTACCGCACGGGCGATGTGCGCCACGTGCGCGACGAGGACTTCGCCGCGCTGCTCGGCCGTCCGGTGCCCGCCGACGGCTGGTCGGGGCCGCTCGGGGTGAACGACGCGCTGTTCCGGATGGCCGAGGCGCGGTCCCCGCTGGCCCGGTTCGGGTACCGCGTGCTGGCCTCGCGCCGCGACGCCGCCGACCGCAAGGGCACCCCCGACCTCAACGTCCTGTTCCTGCTCAACATGCCGTTCCGGGCCATGGGAAAGATGGCCAACGGCATGGTCGACGACGCCACCGTCGACGGCGTGCTCCGGATCGTCAACGGCCACTTCTTCCGTGGCCTGCACGCCACGATCGGCGCCTTCGTGCGCAACTGGCGGGCCAACCGCCGTACCGCCCGCGCCCTGCGTGGCGACGCCTGACCCCCGACCGGAGAGAAATCGATCATGCTCACCCGCCTGCGCGCCTCCTGGCGCTCGTTCGCCGAGAGGCGCCCCGGCGTCGCTCAGTTCCTCGTGTTCTTCATGCTGAGCAACGGTGTGACGGCCCTCCAGCTCGCCATGATGCCGCTCATCAAGTGGCTGTTCGGCATGACCTCCCTGGTCGACACGGCCTTCCAGGTCTGGCCCGTCGGGTCGAACCTGGACGGCTCCCAGTACTACGTCTTCGACTACGCAGCGGGCGCCCTGCCGGCCGGGGGCGGCGGACTGGCATATTTCCTCGCCGTGCAGATCACCTTGCTGGTCGCACAGGTGATCAACTTCTTCGCGCAGCGCAACATCACGTTCAAGTCGAACTCCTCGATCGGCAGGGCGGCCCTGTGGTACGCCATCGCCTACGTCGCGATCACGCTGCTCGCCGCCGCCGCGCAGGGGCTGTACAAGGCCCCGATCTACGAGCTCTTCATCGACACCTGGGGAATGGGTGGGGCGGGTGAGACGCTCGCCGACGTCGTCACGATGATCATCAACTCGGCGATCTCGTTCTGGGTCTTCTTCCCGATCTTCAAGGTCATCTTCAAGCAGACGCCCGTCGAGGACGCAGCCCCCGCGGAGGTAGCTGCACCATGACCCTGCTCACGGTGGTCGTGCCCGCGTACAACGCGCAGGAGTACCTGCGTCGGGCGCTCGACTCCGTGGTCGGCTTCGGCCACGAGGTCGAGATCATCGTCGTGGACGACGGGTCCACCGATGCGACGGCCGCCGTCGCCCAGGAGTACGTCGACCGGTTCGCCGGCCAGGTGCACCTGGTGAGCAAGCCCAACGGCGGGCACGGATCGGCGATCAACACCGGCCTCGACCGCGCCACCGGCCGGTACTTCAAGGTGGTCGACGCCGACGACTGGCTGGACCGGGACGCGTTGACGCAGGTGCTCGGCACGTTGCGCACACTGTCGGACGGCCCGCAGCCGCTGGACCTGCTCGTCTCGAACTTCGTCTACGAGAAGGTCGGCAAGCGCACCAAGACGGCCGTGCGGTACACCGGGGCGCTGCCCCGGGGTCGGGTGCTCACCTGGAGCCGGACGCGCCGGTTCGCCAAGCGGCAGTACCTGATGATGCACGCGCTGACCTACCGGACGGAGCTGCTGCGTGAGGTCGGCCTGCGGCTGCCCGAGCACACGTTCTACGTCGACAACCTCTACGCGCTCGTGCCGCTGCACCGGGTCCGCAGCCTGTACTACCTGGACGTGAACCTGTACCGGTACTACATCGGGCGGCCCGACCAGTCGGTGCAGGAGTCGGTGATGCTGCGCCGGATGGACCAGCAGCTGCGGGTCAACCGGCTCATGCTCCAGCACGTGGCCCGCACGCGCGTGCGCGACCGCCGGCTGCGGCGCTACCTGCTGCACTACCTCGAGATCACCTGCGCGGTGTCGTCGATCCTGCTCATCCGGGCGGGTACCCCGGCGAGCCTGGCCGACAAGAACGAGCTGTGGGCCGAGCTGCGCGCGGCGGACGCGTGGATGTACCGGCGGGTGCGCTGGTCGGTGCTGGGACAGGTCTCCAACCTGCCCGGCCCGGCCGGGAGGCGGGCGTCGATCCTGGCCTACCGGGTGGCCCAGCGCGCCATCGGGTTCAGCTGACGCTCGGGCGGCCTGCCGACCCGCCCCGCTGGGCGAGGCTTCGCTTCCGCGTCCGCCCGGCCCCGTGCTTCCCGATGGTCGGCGACCTCGACCTGCTACGCCTCGGCTGCCGTGTCGGCGTCCAGCGCGCCGCGGACGATGCACTGCCGGACGTCGGCGGCCGGGCTTCGCAGCTGCGGCGGGTAGAACCTAACGATCGTGGCGGTCAGGCGATGACGGGCGCCGCAACGCGATTGCGCTGCTCACGGCGGTCGCGGCCAGGCAGCCAGCCGCGACGGCCGCCGAGAGTTTGACGGTGGACCACTCCTCGTCTGCCTGACCCGCACCGCGGACCCGCGACGGGTCGTTCAGTTGGTACTCCAGCCGGGTTCGGTCGCCGGGGACGGAGTTGAGTGTGAGTTGCGGATCGTCGGCGATCGGGATGGGACTCGTGTGCGGGGCAGTGCCGACGGTGTACTGGACTGTGAAGACGCGCCCATCCTTGCCCGAAGTCCAGCCCTGCACGATGCCGGCGGCTTCCGCGCGCGGACCCCTGTACGGCCACTCCGACAGGGCCATGACCACGGTGACAACGGCGATGAATGAGCCGAGGATGCCGAAGAATGCTGCGACGACGAAGGGCGTGACCGTGGCGCCGCCATGTCCCAGCGCATGCCTCCCTGATCGGCGGCCGACCTCACTGTTGGCTTGGGCCGCCAGGGACACGCCTAGCAGAAGGCTGAACATCAGAACCGCATACAGAACGGTCACCAAGCAGCCGACGATCAGTCCGACCGTCAGACCGGATTCGACATCGCGATGCAGCACGAACGCGACGCCCGCGCCGACGCCCGCCCCCGTACCCAGCGCGCCGACGAGCACCGCTAGTCCCAGCAGCCGTGCGCCGATGCTGCCGGTGTTGGCGTAGTCGTAGAAGCGAAGGGGCGCTTCCACGAAGACAGTGCGGAGGAGCCCGCGCACCTCGACTCCTTCTGATGCGGCCCAGCCCTTGGCGGACGGGGAGGGACCTGACGAATCGTAGATCCTCGCCCCCGACGGTCGGCCTGCTGGGCGGGTCCCGTCCGACCGGTTGCCCCTCGCTGGGCGGCGACGACCCCCGAGGCGAACAGCACGTACCCGGCCGCCACGTCCCGCGCGACGCTGTGCGACTGCATCGGGGTGAGCTGCTCCGGAGAGAGGGTGGGGGCGCCGACGGTTCCGGGATCCGAGCCGTCCGCAGCGTCCGGGTCGGTGACCTCGAGTGCGGCGTTCTGCACGCTCATCCGTCTCCTCGGGTGGTACCCCCGGCGTCGGCGACGGTCACAGACGCGCACCATGACGACGTCGTCGCGACAGCCTCGCGGCCGCGGGTGAGACTGGCCCGATGAGCCCCGAGCGCCCCGACCTGGACGTCGCCCACTCGATCGATCCCGCCGTCCCGCCCACCGGCCCGGGCTGCGTCGAGTGCGAGGCCACCGGCGCGTGGTGGGTGCACCTGCGGCGCTGCGCGTTGTGCGGGCACATCGGATGCTGCGACGACTCACCCTCCACGCACGCGACGTTGCACTGGCGCGAGACCGGCCACCGCGTCATGCAGAGCTACGAGCCCGGCGAGGAGTGGTTCTGGGACTACGCCACCGACGCCGCGCTGGAAGGCCCGGCGCTCGCACCGCCGACGAGCCATCCCGCCGATCAGCCTGTCCCTGGTCCGAAGGGTCGGGTCCCGGAGTCGGTGCTGAGGGCCTTCGGCATCGAACCGTAGGCACCGGCCTCCTCGTCGCTGCCTCCGGCGGAGCGGTCGACCTGTGCGAGGCCGGTCTCGTCGATACCCCTGGGGGTATGCTGCGTCCGCCCGGACCGCCCACGTCGAGGACCCGCCACCCATGCACGCCGCCGTCGCCCCGCTGCCCGGAGCAGAGCACCTGGCGCTGCCATGACGTCCGTCGACCTCACCTTCCTCGGGGCGTTCCTCGGCGGCCTCGTCTCGTTCCTGTCCCCGTGCGTGCTGCCCGTCATCCCGGCCTACGTCTCGGTGGTCACCGGGCTCAGCGCCACGTCCGTGATGCAGGGCGGGCGCTCGCACCTGATCCAGGTGCTGCGGACCTCCCTCGGGTTCGTGCTCGGCTTCAGCTCCGTGTTCGTGCTGCTCGGGCTCTCGGTCACGGTGGTCGGGTCGACGCTCCTGGGGCACCGCGAGCTGCTCACCCGGATCTCCGGACTCATCGTGCTCGCCATGGCGCTGTTCATCCTCGCCTC
>JAHIJU010000181.1 GCA_018898235.1 Actinomycetota bacterium
GGAGCGCGCCAACGAGCAGCCGGAGCCGCCGTTGACGCTGCCGAACCCGACGCTCGATCGAAGGCGTTAGGACGGACCGCGTCCAGTCTGGGCGCGGCGCGCACGACCGTTCACTGGCCCGCGCCGCCGCGCCGCTGGCCGAGGCCGGTTCCAGGTGCAGGCCTCGCACCCCACGCACAACGTCATCGTCAGCGTCATTCACATTGGGCGCCCGTTTCGCCTCGGCCATGATGACGAGGTGACGAAGAAGCCCTCTGGGTACGTGCCGAACGAGTTGCTGTCGCGCCTGGTCGGATTCCGGCTCTACTCCGTCCAGTTCGTCATGGACTACGTCCAGCTCCGCTTCGACGGCCCTACCGCCGACATGCCGGTCCTCAACTGCGACGTGATGCCTGCCGTCGAGACATCAGCCGGCGTGATCGATCCCGGAGACCCGGGGTACGCCGACGCGCTCGTCGCCCTCATCCCGGACGAAGTCGTCAGGACCTCGGAGGGGACCGGCAGCGGCCTGCGGATCGAGTTCGCGACGGGGGGTCGTCGTGCTGCACCCCGGGTCCGACGACCTCGTCGGGCCGGAGATCGCACTCCTTGACAGCTTCGCTGACGGGCACTGGATGTGCTGGCGTCCGGGCCAGGGGTCTTTCGAACACCTCGCCTGACGGGGTGCCGAGTCGCGAGGAGTCCGGCGAAGGTCAGCGGGGTCTGCGAGCGTCCGTCCACGTCCAGAAATCTGCGTCCGATTCGTGAGACAAGCCGCTGACCATCCGCTGACCACGAGGCCCAACTGGCCCTCGCGACCCCTGCATCTGCGGCACAGAAGCGCACTCTGACCAGCACAAACACCCTGTGCGCCTGGGCAGATTCGAACTGCCGACACCCGCGTTAGGAGGGCGGTGCTCTACCGCCTGAGGTGCAGGCGCATGGCGCTGGCCAGGTACCCGGCGAGCGCGTCGCGCCGGTCCTGTCGTCGTCCGTCTCCGTGCCGCTGAGACCGTCGGACTGCCGCCCGAAGGCCCGACGGACGCCGCGAGCGTTCCGTGAGCGGCCTGCCGGTATGGCCACGGTCCGTCGGCCGCCGTCCCGATCGTCCTCCCGGCCCACCCCGAGCGGATCCATCCGTCACCGCCGGCCAGACCCCGCAACGTCACCAGAGTGGATCACCGCAACCCCAGGCCTGCGCGCGTGGGCCACGTCGATCTCCACCGGAGAGGTGAGGATGGTGCCGTGGCTTCCCGGATGACGATCGGTGACTTCTCCCGGGCGACCCGGCTGAGCGCCAAGGCCCTGCGCTTCTACCACCAGGCCGGGCTTCTGGAGCCGGCATCGGTCGACCCGTCCAACGGGTATCGGCTCTACGACATCGACCAGATCGCCGACGCCCAGGTCGTGCGTCAGCTGCGTTCCCTGGCGGTGCCCGTCGAGTCGATCCGCGACATCCTGGCCGCCCCTGACATCTCGACCCGCAACGACCTCATCGCGGCGCACCTGGAGCGGCTGGAGTCCCAGCTCGACGCCACCCAGGCGGCGATCACCTCGCTCCGGGGTCTGCTCGCCGAGCCACCGGCACAGCTCGCGGTCGAGCACCGGAGCGTTCCCGCCACGCCGGTGCTGGCGATCGGCCAGAGCGTCGACCTGTCGGACCTCGGCGAGTGGCTCACCGGCGCGCTCAGCGAACTGGCGACCTGCGCCTCCCTCCCGGGGACGCAAGCCGTCGGGCCGTACGGGGGCGTGTGGGACACGGACTTGTTCCTGTCCGAGCGCGGCGAGGCGATGGTGCTCTACCCGGTGGCCTCAATCGAGGACGTCAGCCAGCCGCCCGGTCGCGTCCGGGCCGTGCTGCTGCCTGCCGTCGAGCTGGCGGTCACCGTCCACCGGGGTCCCGATGCGACGATCGCGCAGAGCTACGGTGCGCTCGGCGCCTACGTCGCCGAGCACGAGCTCGGCATCGACGGACCGATCCGCGAGACCTACCTCACCCACCCCGGCGGCAGCTCGACCGAGGATGTGACGGAGATCGGCTGGCCGATCTTCCGCACCGCACGCTGACTCCCCACGCACGGCGAACGACACCGTCCCGGCCGCTTGACCTTCCCCTCACGGGAAGCCTGACGGTGGAGCGATGAACGAGTCGAACCTCTCCCCCATGGTCACCCGCTACTTCGAGCTGATGGCCAGCCCCGACAAGACCCGCACTGTCGAGGTGTTCAGCACCGACGCA
>JAHIJU010000182.1 GCA_018898235.1 Actinomycetota bacterium
CCGCGCTCGAACACGACGATGTCCGCGTGCTCGTCCAGGCGGCGGGCCCGGGCGGCGATCGACATGCCTGCTGCGACTCCGCCGACGACGACGATCTTCACGGGGCGTTCCTTCCACGAGGGTGTGGCTCGACGCTACGGGTGGACGTCCGGGTCATCCCAGGACTCAGGTCGGATACCCGGGGGGGTACGGACGTGGGGTGCGTCACACCGGCCGCCGGGCGCCTGCGGTCGGCAGCCGGCCGCAGTGGGCGATGCATGGCGGCGGCGTGCCCGGCGGTGCCGGACCGGGTGACCGGCCGGCTCAGGCCGGGGTGGTCGGTCCGGTCGGGCACGTGCGCGGGTCGCGGAGCCGCTGGGCGAACCCGAACGTGGTGACCACGAGGGCGAGCGAGGCGAACGGCACCTCGCCCGGCGCCGAGGCGAGCAGCGCGGCGGCGACCGGGACGCTCGCTGCCGCGACCACGGCGCACGAGGTGCAGCCCCAGGCCGGGGTGTGCCCGGAGGTCGGGACGTAGCTGGCCAGCGTGGCGGACGAGGCGACGGAGGCCAGTGCGACGCAGGTGATCCAGGCCGCGGAGGTCGTCGCGCCCAGGCCGCCGCCCGCGGACGACAGCAGCCACCACAGCAGCGGAGCCGTGAGGGCGCCGGCCCAGAGGCGTCGACGCATCGCCGAGGGCGCCTGGACCGGCGTGACCGGAACCCGGGGCAGGGTCATCGCATCGTCCCGGCGCGGGGCACTGAGGAGTGGGCCATGGCGCGACGATACCCCAGGGGGTATCGCGTGACGAGGGCTCCGGCGGGCCCGGGCGTCAGGCGGCCGGGCGTGCGGCCGGTGCTCCGTCAGCCCTCGGCCGCGGCGACCACCCGGCCCTCGCGCACCGCCTGCGCCAGTGCCGCGTGGTCGCGCTCGTTGCGGTCGGCGCAGCTCACGGCGAACTCGGCGAGCGCGGTGTCGAAGGCGTCCTTGCGGCCGAGGTAGGCGGCGATGGCCACCTTGTCGCCCGAGCGGGCGTGCGCCCGCGCGAGCGTCCAGCCGCACAGCCGGGCGTAGGCCGTCATCCCGGCCGGCTCCAGCTGCGAGATGTCGACCGACCCCTTCCAGTCGCGCAGCTGGCGCACGTAGTAGTCGATCCCGTCGGTGCCGTCCCCGCTGCGTGTCCAGCCCAGGAAGATGTCGCTGCTGGCCTGCATGAGCCGCTGGCCGAGCACCACCCGCCGTCCGTGCTGACCGGCCCGGCTCCGGCCCGCGAAGGACTCCAGCACGGAGGCCTGGGCCTGCTTGGCCTGCAGGAACAGCGGCTCGCCGGTGTCGTTGCCGGTCAGCAGGAGGATCCAGGCGCGGGTGCCCACGCTGCCCACCCCGACCACCTTGTGGGCCGCGCCGACGAGCGTGTAGCCCTCGACCAGGTGCCGCCGGTCGGGTTCGAGGGTGCGCCGGTACGACTGCAGCACCCTGCGCAGATGGCCGTAGCCCGCCGACGCGTCGTGGTCGGGGTACATGTCCTCGATCGGCACCACCCACGGCGGGTCGCTCACGATCGTGGGTGCTCCGCCTGCCGTCGTGACGAGGCGGTCGAAGGCGTGCGAGCTGTCCCGTCGACGGGCCTTGGCCAGCGCCTGCGCGGTGCGTCGCTGGCCGCGGGGGGCGAGCCAGCGAGCGGCCTGGGACATGAGCTCGTCCATGTCGGCGCGGGCGTACCAGACGTCGAGCGCCGGGCGCCCGGCGAAGTCGCGCATGGCCAGCCGGTAGGAGGCAGCCGCGAGCCGGACGATCGCCGCGCGGTCCGCCGCGGCGAACCCGCGATCCCGGCCGGCGATCTCGAAGCTCGCGACCATCCGCTTCACATCCCACTCGAACGGGCCCGGCAGGGTCTCGTCGAAGTCGTTGAGGTCGAACACCAGCCGACGCTCGGCCGAGCCGTAGACCCCGAAGTTCGACAGGTGCGCATCGCCGCACAGCTGGACGCGCAGTCCTGAGCTCGGTCCGGAGGCCAGGTCGTGCGCCATCCCGAGTGCGGCCCCGCGGTAGAAGGCGAACGGGGAGGCGAGCATCCGCCGGTACCGCAGCGGCACCAGGTCGGGCAGGCGACTCGCGGCCTGCTGCTCGAGCAGCGTCACCGGGTCCGGCCGGGTCGCGCCGGGATCGTCGGCCGCCAGCGCCGCGAGCGGGAGCCGACGGCGGACGGCCTTGCCGGCGGCGGCGCGCGCACCCGCGTCGGGCCGGGCGGCGTCGGGCCGTGTGGTCGCGGGCGGGGCGGACGGGTGCTGCGGGGTGGTGCCGGCGTCCATCGGTCCTCCGGGTGGCGGCGTGTGCGACGCATCCTGCCCCGGGTGGTGGAGAGCTGCCCGGTCACTGAATTCTTCGGCGTGCGAAGAAAACTAGTCCGCGGTGCCGACCCAGACCTCGGGGTGTGCGATGACCTGGGCCAGGACGGCCAGTGCCCCCCCGGTCATCGCGGGCAGGTCGCCGCCGCGCGCCCGGCTGACCCGGACGGGCGTCCAGGGGGCGAACAGCACCGATTCGGCGAGCCGGGCCTCGACCTCGCCGTGCAGGTGGTCGAACAGGGCGCCGAAGCTGCCGCCCAGCACCACCTCGTCGACATCGACCACGTTGACCGCCGAGGCGAGCGCGTAGCCGAGCACGCGCGCGGCCTCACCCACCGTGGCCGTGGCCCGCGCGTCGCCCGCCGCGAGCGCCGCGACCAGGTCGCCCACCGGCCGACCCGGCGCCAGTCCGGCGCCGCGCAGCAGCGCATCCTGCCCGACGAGCTGTTCCAGGGTGCCCCCGTCGGTGCCGAGGTCGGCCCGCACCACCATCTGGCCGATCTCGCCGCTCCAGCCGTGGCGTCCGGGTGCGATGACTCCGTCGACCACCACCCCGGCGCCGATGCCGACCTCGCCCGAGACGTACAGGAAGCTCGGCAGATCGGCGCCGCGGCGGGCGTTGGCCTCGGCCCGGGCGGCCAGGTTCGCCTCGTTCCCCAGGCGTGGTCGCAGGTCGCCGAGCACGGGGTGGTCGGCCAGGTGGCCGAGGACGTCGACGTCGCGCCAGCCGAGGTTGGGGGCCAGGCGCAGCGGCCCGGTCACGCGGTCCACCAGACCGGGCAGGGCGAGCGCGGTGCCCGCGACCCGCACGTCCTCGGTGTCGAGCGCGATGACGACCTGGCCCGCGAGGTCGGCGAGCTGGTCGAGCACCGGCCCGGGTGCGCGTCCGCGCAGGTCGCCGTAGACCACGCGTTCGCGCAGCACGCGCCCGGCCAGGTCCACCGCCCGCACGCCCAGGTAGTCGACGTTGACCTCCATGCCGATGCCGGCGACCGTGCCGCGGGCCGGGGCGAGCGGGGCCGCCGGGCGGCCCGCGCGCCCGACCTGGACCGGGTCGAGCTCGCGGAGCAGGCCCGCCGTGACGAGCTGGTCGGTGGCCACCGACACCGTGGCTGCGGACAACCCGGTGGCGGCCGCGACCTGGGCGCGGGCGACCGGTCCAGGGCTGGCCAGCACGTGGGCGAGGACCAGGGTGAGCGGTGTGGCGCGGGCCGGGCGTGTGCGAGTCCCCGC
>JAHIJU010000183.1 GCA_018898235.1 Actinomycetota bacterium
GAACGCGACCGCCGCGAACAGGTAGCCCGCGGCGGACGCGGCCCCCACGCTCATCGAGGACACGTCGGTGCGCAGCATCTGGGCGTTGTGCTGCGCCGACCCGGACCAGGCACCCACCAGCGATCCGCTCCCGGGTGCGCAGCCCACGATGTTGTCCGAGCCGGAGTGCCAGATCCCGCCCGACGCCGCCATGTCGAGGGCGTGCGAGGTCAACGTGCCCGAGGTCGAGACCGACAACGCGGGCAGGCCGTTGGACTCGCGGTAGGCGTTGATGGCGGCTCCCACCGACGAAGCCCCGCCTGCCGAGCCGGAGCCGGGTGCCGGGGTGACGCACGCCATCGAGACGGCGTGCACGGTTCCGGCGGACGGCGCCGCAGCTGACCCGGCCGACGAGCCCGAGCCGCTGGTCCCGGACGATGCGCGGGTTCCGCCCGACCGGGGCCGCGACTGCGCGGCGGCTGCCGCGGCGTCCGCGGCGGCCTGCTCCGCCGCGACGCGGGCGGCCTCGGCCGCCTGCCAGGCCGCCTCGGCCTGCACCACGCCCAGCCGTGCCGCGGCCAACGCTGCGAGCCGGCCGCGCAGCGTCAGCGGGCTGAGCC
Source organism: Actinomycetota bacterium (assembly GCA_018898235.1). Taxonomy (GTDB): domain Bacteria; phylum Actinomycetota; class Actinomycetes; order Actinomycetales; family Cellulomonadaceae; genus Cellulomonas. Next base: position 600 of record JAHIJU010000183.1, read on the forward strand.
CGGTGGCCGCGGAGCCCGCCTGGACGAGATCGGCGGCGGACGACAGCGTCGCCAGCGACGCACCGGCGTGCGGCGACGCAGCCTCGACGGCGTGCGCATCCTCGACGGCCGCGGCCGCCCCGGCCGCCAGCGCGGCCAGCTGGTCACGTTGCGTCGCGACCGCGACGGCGGGGACCTGGGCGACCTGGAGCGCCACGTCGGCCCCGCCTGCCACCCGGGCCTGGACGGCCCTGCCCTGGGCGACTCGCAGGGCCGCGGCCGCATCCGAGCGGGCCACTGCCGCCGTCGCCGTGAGGGCGAACACCCCGACGACCATGGCGACGAGCAGCACCGGCGGCCGACGCCGCGCGGTGACACCGGGCCGGTCAGGCTCGGGTCGCGGGTCGCCGATGCGGTCGACCACTGCCTCGGGGCTCACGTCGAGCGCGCGCACCACTGTGCGGCCGGTCGTGCTCATTCGGGCGGGCTCCCTGGGAGGACGACGACGACACGCGGGGGGATTTCGCCCGATCGTGGTCGAAATTCGCCCGCTGTGCAAGCCCGTCCCGCTCAGTGCTCCCTTATCACCGCAGGTCTGGTGTCCCGCGCGTCCCCGATCACGATGTCACGAGGATGCACCTCAGGCCTCACACGCCCGGGTCTCCCGCAGGTCAGTTGAACTTGACTGCGGAGAACAGGAAGCCCTCGGCGGTCGCGGCACCCACGGCCATCGACGACACGTCCGTGCGGGTCATCTGGGCGTTGTGCGACGGCGACCGGGACCATGCCCCCACCAACGAGGTGGCGCTCGGCGCGCATCCGACGATGTTGTCCGAGCCCGAGTGCCAGATCCCGCCCGAGGCCGCCATGTCGAGGGCGTGCGAGGACAACGTGCCCGAGGTCGACACCGACAGCGCCGGGAGCCCCAGCCCGGAGCGGTAGGCGTTGATCGCGGCGCCGACGGCTCCGGCGCTCGCCGATGAACCGGACCCCGGGGGCGTGTCGAGGCAGGCGAGCGTGACCGCATGCACCGACCCCGAGGACGAGGGGGCAGCGGAGGCCCCGGTGCTGGTGGAGCTCGAACCCGTCGAGGCGCGGGCCACCGAGCGGGGAGACGACGTGCCGCGGGTCGCAGCGTGGCTCGCTGCCTGCGCCGCGGCGGCCTGCGCTGCCGCGGCCTGCGCCGCCGCGATGCGGGCCTGCTCGGCGGCCTGCCACGCGCCCTCGGCACCGACCACTGCACCCCGGGCCGCGGACAACGAGGTGAGCTGGGTGCGCAGCGCGGCGGGGCTGAACCCCGTCCCGGAGGTGCTCTGGACCGTCGAGCTCGCCGCGGCGAGCGGCGCGAGGCTGTCACCGGCGTGCGGCGAGGCGGCGGCCACGGCGGCCGCGTCCTGGACCGCCGCGACGGCCGAGGCCGACAGCGCCGCCCGCTCGGCCCGCTGGGCGCCCGCCGCCATGGCGACCGGCGCGACGGCCGCGATCGCGGCATCGTCTCGGCCCGTCACGGCAGAGCGCGAGACCCGCTCGGTGGCCGCCTTCTGCTGTGCGACCGCCTGCGCGTTCTGGGCGGCCAGCACCCCCGTCGCAGCGAGCGCCAGCACGGCCACGGCTGCGGTCGCGGTGCGGTCGCGCCAGCGGGACGGTCGGGTCGACGGAGGGGTCGGGTCGGCCTGACGCGGCGTCGGGACGCGGTCGAGCAGAGGCCCGTCGTGGCGCAGCGGAACGGCAGTACGCGGGCCGCGCGGGGTGGTCTGTGTGCTCATGGCTCTACCGGTCCCTGCCTCGCCGGAATCAATTCAATCTGCCTCGATGGTGCTCGATAAATCACCCGACCGCAAGCACTGACGTCCTGAAACAGACATTTCGGTCAGGAGAATCGAACAGCTCCATAGAGCCATCCCCCCAGGGTTGCCGACCCCACAGTCATCGCCGAGACGTCGGTCCGGAGCATCTGCGCGTTGTGCGGCGCTGACCGCGACCAGGCGATGACCAGGGACTTTGCGCTGTTGTTGCTCACGCAGCCCACGATGTTGTCGGCCCCCGAGTGCCAGATCCCGCCCGCGTCAGCCATGAGCAGCGCATGGGACATCAGGGTCGGCGAATCCGAAACGGACAATGCGGGCAATCCGTTCGAAATGCGATATTCGTTGATCTGCGCGGCGACGTCGCCACCCGCCACGGAGGCCGCCCCCGAACCCGCCGATGTGCATTGCTTTCCGCCGGCGCCAATAGCGCTGGCACTGGGCGCGGCACCCGCGTCCTGCGCCGCACCCTGGCCCGACCGCACCGCCGTGCCCTGCGAGCCCGAGGCCCGCGCACTGGCCGCCTGCGCCGCAGCGGCCTGCTCGGCGGCAGCCGCCGCGCTCGCCTCGGCCGCCTGCCAGGCGGCCTCCGCCGCGACGACCTGCGCCGTGGCGGTCGCGACGGCCGCGCTCCCGGCCTGCAGATCGGAGGCACTGGCACGGCTGCCCAGCCCGTTCGTCAGCGCCCCGGCGGCGGCTTCGAGCTGGGCGCGGGGCACGTCACCCGCATGCGGTGAGCTGTCCAGGGCTGCCGACGCGGCCTGGGCCGCCTGGGTCGCGGCCGACACCGCCCGGCCCTGCTCGGAGGCCGCAGCGTCGAGCGCAGTGGCCGTCAGCCCCGTAGCAGCCAGGGACCCGTCACCGGCGGCAGCCGCGGCCGCAGCCGAGACCCGCGTGGCTGCCTGGGCATCGGCTCCGAGCCAGAGCCGGTCGGCCAGCTCGGCTGCGGCGCCACCGCACAGCATCGCCAGCACGGCGACGAGCGCCACCCCACGCCTGCCCGGCCGCCGCACCGCGGGCGGTGCAGTCTCCACGGGAGCCCGCTGGGTCGGGACCCGGTCCAGCAGTCCGCGCCCGAGGTCGACCCCGGAGGCTGGACCCCGCCGGGTACGAAGAACCGCCATGCCTGTGCTCCGCCCGGGTCAGTGATGTCCTCACCCGGATCGGCCGTGCTCCGCGAGACCTGTAGGTGCTCGCGGGCCACTCACCCGCCCCGTCATCCGATCGGCCGACGTCCGCCCCGGCCGCCGGGTTCAGGCCTCGGCGCTGCAGCGCTCCGTGACGACCATGACGGGACACTGCGCGTGGTGCAGCACGGCCTGGCTCGTCGAGCCCAGCAGGAGCCCCGCAAAGCCGCCACGGCCACGGCTGCCCACCACCACCAGATCGGTCGCGACCGAGAACTCGGTGAGCAGCTCGGCACCGGTGCCGTCCAGCACGATCCGCCGGACAGCGAGGTCGCCGTGACCCTCCAGGCAGCGGTCCAGCGTGCCCGCCACCCCTGCCTCGAAGTCACGCAGCATCTGCTCGGTGTCCACGGCCGTCGGGACCCAGGCGAGCACGCCGGTCATCGAGGCCACCGGGACCCCGGCGACCGCCACCAGCTCGGCACCCCACAGCTCCGCCTCGGTGATCGCGTACCGCAGGGCGATCTCGGACTGGGGGGAACCGTCCACCCCGACCACGATCCGCTTCAGCGGGACCGGGGCCGGCGCCACCGCGCTCTCGGGCAGCGGTCGGCCGTTCTCCCGCAGCGGCACGACGACCGTCGGGCAGTGCGCATGCGCCGGCAGCGCCGACGAGACCGTGCCGAGCAGTCGTTCGGCGAACCCGCCCCGACCTCGCGTCCCGACCACCGCCAGCTCCGCCTTGGCCGACAGCTCGACCAGGATCCCCGCGGCGTCCCCGACCGACACCTGGGTGCGGACCGGTATCCCCCGGCCGTCCACCCGCTCGGCGGCCTCGGCGAGGACCGCCTGCACACCGGCCCGCACGGCGGAGTCGTCGAGCGCCGCGAAGCCTCCGTCGAGCGTTGCCGCTGAGAAGGACGGCAGCGCGTACGCGCACGCGATAAGCAGCCCGAGGGAGCGCGCCTGCGCCTCCTGAGCCGCCCAGTCGAGCGCGTGCATCCCCGCTGCCGAGCCGTCGACCCCCACGAGGATCACGGGATCACGTGTCATCGGACACCTCCAGGCCGTCGCGCGCCGGGCCGTCGGGCCCGGACACGTCCGACGGGCGACCGCCTCGCCGAACACCTCCATCGTGGCACGGACGCACCGCACGCACCGCCACTCGACCGCCCGCCCCCCGGCTCACGCCGCGAGGTACCTCGACCACGCCGGCTCCGGACGGGCGGTCGCACCCGCGACGGCCAACGACCAACGCGGGGCGCGCGGCGTGAAGCCGAGCTCCCAGCCGATCTCGTGGAGCAGCCGGTCGGCCTTGCGGTGGTTGCACCGCACACATGCGGCCACGACGTTCGTCCACTCGTGGCCCCCGCCACGGGAACGGGGCAGCACGTGGTCCACCGTGTCCGCAGCACCACCGCAGTAGGCGCACCGATGGTCGTCGCGGGCCAGCACGGCCCGACGGGTCGGTGGCACCGGGCGGCGGGCCGGGACGTGGACGTACCGCGTGAGCGAGAGCACCACCGGGACGGCAACGGAGGTGTGGGCGGAGTGCAGCACACCGCCGGCCTCGACCACCACGGCCTTGCCGCTCATCACGAGCACCACGGCGCGGTTGCGGCTGACGACGCACAGCGGCTCGAGGCTGGCGTTGAGCAGCAACGTGCGCATGGCTGACCCTGGGGCGTGCTCGGCGATCAGCACGGTGGCCTCCTCGCTTCCGGGTGAGGCGTCTGGCTGACGGCCGCACTCTGGCGCTCGACCAGGGTACGCGTCGAGCGCTTTGCCCCGGAACGACGAGAGCCCCCGGCGACATCGCTGTCGTCGGGGGCTCTCATCGGGCTGCTCAGCCGATCCGGATGAACACCGGGCTGGACTGCCAGATGCCGCGGAACTGCACCGTCTTGCCGGGGGTCGGTGCGTCGATCTGCATCCCGCCCCCCGCGTAGATCGCCACGTGGCCCGGCGACCAGATGATGTCGCCCGGCTGGGCGTCCGCCGCCGAGACCCGCGTCCCCACCGACAGGTAGGAGGACGAGGAGTGCGGCAGACCGACGCCGAGCTGGCCGTACACGTACGACACGAACCCGGAGCAGTCGAAACCGACGTCCGGCGAGGTGCCACCGGAGACGTAGGGGACGCCCACGTAGCGGGCCGCGACCTCGAGGACGGCGTTGCCCGCCACCGACTGGGGGACGGCGCTGGTCGCAGCCTCCACCGTGACGGCCGCGGCGCGGGCCGCGCTCCGTGAGGTCGCCTTCTTCGCGGCAGCGGCCTTGACCACAGGCTTCACGGCTGCGACGGGGACCACGTCGGCGGTCCACGCGGCGGCCTGCGGTGAACTGACCACCGGGGCGCTGTTGAGTGCGGCACGCGCCGCCTCGGCGACGTTCGTGGTGTCGACACCCGTGAGGTTCGCGGTGTCGGAGCCGACGGCGACCGCGGGGGCGGCACCGATCAGCGAGATCGCCACGCCTGAGGTTGCCGCAACTGCCGCGGTGCGGCGGCTGACCTGCCCGATCTGGCTAGTCGCCGTCCGAGCGAACTCGGTCAGCGGGGTGGACCTGCGTACTGGTGCGCGATGACGAGCGCGGGTGCTGCTCACGGACACGTAGTACCTCTCCCAACGCCGACGAGGTGAGCTGTCGGGTTCGGGTGGGAGTCACCCGGCCGTCGGATCGCTCCGATCGGCTTCACCCCAAGGAACCGTGACTTCCGGCCCCAC
>JAHIJU010000184.1 GCA_018898235.1 Actinomycetota bacterium
GATCCGCTCAACCACCTCGGCGTCCGGCGCACGGTCGGGCATCTCGACGATGTCCTTGGGCGGCACGGGCCCGCCCCAGCCGCCGTCGTAGATGAGGCAGTCCCACGACTCGTTGGTGAGCAGGAGCTCACCGTCGGAGTCGTACGTCTTGCCCACGTGCTGGGCGAGCAGGCCCTTGCCCTCGCCGCGGTCGTACAGGCCCTCGAGCGTCACCATGGTCGACAGCCGGTCGGTCATCTTGGTGATCGGCTGGTGCACGCGCAGGTCGAAGCCCCAGTGCAGCGAGCCCGCGTAGTTGTAGCCGTAGTCGATCGTGCGCGTGACCTCGGAGTCGACGATGAGCATCGCGCCGAACATCGGCAGCACCTTGAGGCGCGGCTCACGCTCGTCGTGCTCGTTGACGTAGACGAGGTCGTCCCTGCCGTCGATGCCAGCCCCGCACCCCAGGGCGAACAGTTCGAGGTCGCGGAACGTGTAGTCGCGCACGAAGGGGCCAAAGGTCTGGCCCACCATCCCCGTGTCGATCGTGCCCATGTCGTCAGTTCCCTTCGTCGGGTCCGCCGTGGCGGACGGTTCAGTGCAGGAGCCGCTTCTCGATCTTCATCGAGTCGGTGCGGGGGAAGTCGTCGACGATCTCGACGAGCTCGGGGACCTTGTACGGCGCGAGGCGCTCGCGGCAGTGCGTGAGGAGCTGCTCGACGACCTGCGCCTGGCGGCTCGACGCGGCACTCACGCGCAGCCGCACGAACGCCTTGACCGCGACGTCGCGTACCGGGTCCGGAACGCCGACCACCGCGGCCTCGGCGACGAGCGGATGGGCCGTGAGCACGCACTCGACCTCGGTGGCGGAGACGTTCTCGCCGGCCCGTTTGATGAGGTTGATGCTGCGGTCGACGAAGTAGAACCAGCCGTCGCGGTCCTGATAGCCCTGGTCGTGCGTGCGCAGCCACCCGTCGGGGCTCAGGGCCGCCGCAGTCCCGGCCGGGTCGTCGACATAGCCGAGCATGAGCGAGCGGCCGGGGACGCCCTTGATGCGGAACTCCCCCACCTGCCCCGTAGGCAGCTCGACACCGTGCTCGTCGACGATCGCCACCTCGTAGCCGAGGCCGGCGCGGCCGACCGACGGCCACCTGCGCTCACCCTGCGGCGGGTCGGTCACCGCCCACCCGATCGACTCCGTCGATCCGTAGCTGTTGAGCAGGCGCACGCGGAAGCGTCGTTCGAACTCGGCCTTCTCGGGGTCCGAGAGCGGCATGAAGTACAGCGCGTCGCGCAGCTCGTGCCGGCCGTCCTCCGGTGACGGGGGTTGGAGCATGAGGGTGCGCGCCATCATCGCGATGAGCTGCACGATCGTCGCGCGCTCCGTGCGTACGGTGCTCCAGAACCGGCTCGCCGAGTACCGGTCGGCGACCACCAGCGTCGCCCCGGCGACGAGCACCGGCGTGAGCGCGGCGAGCTGGAAGTTGGAGTGGCACGAGGGCATGGTCGTGAGCAGCCGGTCGTCGCTGCGCAGCGACGTCTGCCAGACGCCGTAGTGCCCGGAGAAGACGACGTTGGCGTGCGTGATCATCACGCCCTTCGGCTCCGCCGTGGTGCCCGAGGTGTAGAGCACCTCGAGCACCGTCTGGTCGGTGAGCCGTGGCTCGTCGACGCGGGTGGCGGGCTGGGCGTCGCGCAGTGCGGCGAGCGAGCGCAGGTGGCGACCCTCGGTCTGCGCCGGACGGCACAGGGTGGCCGGGTCGACGTCCGGTCCCCGCCGCGTCCCGGCGCTCTCGGCCACGAGCAGGCACAGGCCCGCCAGACCGGGCTCGCGCCGCAGCGCAAGGTGGTCGGCGACCCGGGCCTCCTCCACGACGGCCCAGCGCGCGCCGGACCTCCGGTAGGTGCGCGCGAGCTCGACGGACGTCGCGGACATCCCGGCCGGCACGGCGACCGCACCGATCTCGGCCAACCCGAACAGGGCCGCGATCACCTCGGGCCCGTTGCCGAGCTGGAGCAGCACCCGGTCGCCGAACCCGACCCCCACCGCGCGGAACGCGTGCGCGGTCCGGTGGATGAGCGTCGCGAACCGGGCGTAGCTGAGCTCCGTCCGGCTCCCGCCGTCCCCGA
>JAHIJU010000185.1 GCA_018898235.1 Actinomycetota bacterium
GCCCGGTTGCGGGTGATGCGACGCTCGACCGGTGCCCGGTCGACGAAGTCCGGGAAGACCTGCTCCATCACCCGGCAGTAGAAGACCCCGCCGGACAGGTTCTTCGTCCCTGGGGACTCTCCGCGCTCGATGAGGACGACCGATCGTCCCCTCCGGGCCAGCTCGTAGGCCGCGACGCAGCCGGCCACGCCGCCACCGACCACCACGACATCGACGAGGTCCTCGTCCATGGGTCTCTCCTTCGGTCGTCGGGGTGGACGGATGCGATCGACGCCTCCGTCCACCCCGGGGGATCAGCGGTGGGCCGCTGCGAGCGCAGCGGTCAGGGCCGGGACGACCTCGTAGAGGTCACCGACCACGCCGCAGTCCGCTGCCCGGAAGATCGCGGCGTCGGGGTCGGAGTTGATCGCCACGACGACCTTCGCGCCCCGGATGCCCTCGAGGTGCTGGGGTGCGCCGGAGATTCCGACGGCCACGTACAGCCGGGGGGCGATGCACTGCCCGGACCGGCCGACGTAGCGGTCCTTGGGAAACCAGCCGAGGTCGTCCGCGACCGGCATCGAGCAGGCCACGGCGGCGTCGAGCGCGCCGGCGAGCTCCTCGACCATCCCGAGGTCCGCACGCGAACGGACGCCTCGGCCCACGGACACGACCCGTGCGGCGTCCGCAAGACCCGAGGCCTTGGCGGTCGCGACGCGGCTGACCACCTGCATCGCAGCGACAGCCGCGGACGGTGCGGCCACCACGGTCGCGGGCTCGGGCACCGACCCCGCGGCGGTCTCGTCCGGCACCAGCACCACGCACACCGGTGACGTGAGGCGGTACGTGGCGATGACCGCGCCCTGGATCGCCGTCCGCTCCACCACGACCCCGGCGCCGTCGGACGTCACGCCCGCGACGGCAGGCAGCAGAGGGGCCGAGCAGCGCGCGGCCACTGCACCGAGCACGGCCCGGGACGCGGGCGCACCTGAGCACGCGATGACGCGCGGCGTCGCCGCGGCTGCGCTCTGCGCGGCTGCTGCGACGTAGGCCTCTGCCGGGACCGCATCGGCCGTCTCGATCCACTGCACGGCTGCGACAGCACGGGAGGCGAGATCAGCGAGCTCCCGGTCGCCGATCACCAGGGCTGTCACGGGTCCGAGGTTCTGCACCCGAGGAAGCACCGCGAGATCTGCCGGGTCGGTGACGATCAGCCACACGTCGTTGCCCATCACGCCACTCCCTCGCTGCGCAGGAACGCGACCAGGTCGGCGGCCGCCCGGTCGGGGTCGCCGTCGAAGATCCGCGCGCGGGTCGCCTCCGGGCACCGCGTCGTCGTCGGATGCAGGGCGGCGCGCTGCTCGAGCCCGAGCTCGGCGACCGTGACCTTCTCCACCGGTCGCTTGCGGGCGGCGAGCATCTCCTTCATCCCGGGTGCGGATCGCTCGACGGACACGGCCGTGACTCCGAGCACCACCGGCGGTGTGATCGCGACGGTCTCCTCGACGCCCGCGACCTGGCGGGTCACGTGCACGCGCCCGTCGATGCGCTGGGCGGAGGTGACACCGAGCATGATCGGCCACCCCAGGTGTCCGGCGACGGCCGGTGCCACGCCCGGGTGGGCCTCGCTGTCGCCGACCACGACGACGTCGTCCGCGCCGGCCCGCCGTGCCGCCGCTGCGAGCACCGCACCGGTCGCAGCGTCGTCGTCACCCAGCGGGGCGTCGGAGACCACGATGGCCCGGGTCGCCTTGCGCGCGAGCGCCCAGCTGGCGTCCCCGGCGCCGAGCGTCACACCCACCACCCCCTCCGATCCGCCGATGGCGACGGCGACCGCGAGCGCCGCGTGGTCGTCCTCCCCCGGGGTGAGCTTCGCGGCCGGCCACGTCACCGTGCCGTCCGCGCTCACGTGCGCCGAGCCGGGGTCTCGCGACCACGTGTACGCAGCAGCAGTTGTCATGGGTGTTCTTCTCCTCGGGTAGCGGCACCGGTGGTGCCCAGCGGTCTGTCGTGTTCAGCAGTTCGTGGATCGGCGGCTCTGACCTGGGCACATCACCGGCCGATGCCTCGGGTTCGCGATCAGGGCGGCCCCACCTCGACGGCTACCCTTCCGGTGTGGAGGTCACCAAGGTCGCGAGGCTGAGCGCCGAGCAACGCCTCATGGCGGCCGCCGTCGAGCTCGCGACCGAGGGCCCGTTGGCCGCGGTCACGGTGTCCAAGGTCTGCCGTCGGGCCGAGGTCTCGCGCGATTCGTTCTACCGGTTCGCGTCCAGTCCGGCGGAGATGATCGCCCGCCACCTCTACGAGGACCACGACGTCGCCCAGGTCGTTCCCCGCCACGGCGAGGACCCGGGCGTTCGCGGGCTGGTCCCGGCGATGCAGCTGCTCGTCGAGCACGTCCAGCGCAACTACGCCATCTACCGCAATGCCCGTGCCCCGCACTTCCCGCCCGTCATCCAGGAATCCCTCCTGCGCCGGTTCCGGCAGGTCCTGGCGGGTCACGTCCAGGAGTTCCCGGAGAAGCTGCCCCCTGTTGCCCGCAGCCCCGCCGCGATCGACGCGTTCGTCGACTACGTCGCCTTCGCCACGCTCGGGGCGGTGGAATCGCTGGTCGGCTCCGGGAGCATCCTCGACACGCAGTTCTCGGTGGGCATCCTGCGGGCCGCGATCGCGCCGTCCTGGCTCGCCTACGACTGACCAGGACGGCGCCATCGCGACGGTCATGCCGGTCCCGCGCTCACCGACGCCCTGGTCGTGACCGCGGGGCCCCCGGCCGCGGTGCGGGTCCGCCCCCACGGTCGGCCGATCGGCAGGACGAGGCGGCCGACGACTCCCGCCACCAGCATCGCGACCCCGGAGTAGAAGAACCACACACCGACGATCGTGATGCCGAGCGCGCCGATGGTGCCGAAGACCGATGCGCCACCGAACGACCCCGCCGCCAAGCTGGTGAAGCCGATCCCGGCAGCCCACATGGCGCACGCCCCCCACGCCGTCGTCCGGCCGACCAGCACCCCGACGACCAGCAGCAGGATCCCGGACGCGAGGTAGGCGAACCCGTTCATGGGGGCGGCGCCCGCTGTCACCTCGGCCGTCAGGTCGTGTCCGGACATGACCTGTGCGAGGACCAGCAGTCCTTGCACGAAGTTCTGGCAGAGCAGGACGACCCCCAGGATCCCGTTCGCGGTCGCGCCCAGGAGGTCACCTGCCTTGAGCTGGACGACGACGACCAGGAGCAGCAGCGGGAAGGCGGTCATCACCCACGGGATCGCTGCCACGATCGACCCCGGGTCCGCCGTACCCCACAGCACCGGGAGCAGGCAACAGATCACCACTCCCAGCGCGAGGTTGCCGAGCGCATCCGCCGGGGCCCACGGGCTGCTCGTCGCGCAGGCGACGGGCGCCTGCGCGGATGACATGTCTGACATGGGACTCTCCTTTGAGTTGTCAGGTGGGCCCTGGGTCGGCGTCGACACGCCGACCCAGGGCTGTCAGCCGTCAGACGTTCGCGGCGATCGCCTGACCCGCGTTGTCCGCAGCCAGCCACCCCGAGGTGTAGGAGAAGCCGCTGATGTTGCCCGGAACCGTCAGCGGGTAGGTGTCGCCGTACAGCCCGGAGGCCTCGGCACCCACCGCATACAGCCCGGGGATCGGATCGGCCGTACCGTCCGCGATGACC
>JAHIJU010000186.1 GCA_018898235.1 Actinomycetota bacterium
CCTGGAGGTGGACGTCGTACAGCTCGGTGGCCGCCGCGGTGCTGCGCGCCAGGAGCGCGTAGCCGGTCACCCCGGTCGCCAGCGCGACGAGTACCGCGACGCCGACGGCCGTGAGCACCTTGCCGGTGACGCCGACCCGTCGGAGCCTGCCGGTGCCTTTCGTCGGACGGGCGGGGCTGGCAGTAGTCATGGCGGGTGCTCCTCGGATGCTGCATGACCCGCCCCCTGCGGACAGGCCTCTGCCGACCGGCCACGGAGGCCAGGCTCGTCGGCCTGATCGTCCGGCCGCGTCCACCGCTTAGTAACTCACTAGTCAGTCCACCGTTCGGCTCTACGTCGGAGGAAGCCGCACAGCCCTGACGTCGTCACCCGGACCGCGCCTCCGGAAAGCGGTGGCATGCGCACTCGGACCGGCCCTAGCCTCGCGGGAGGCTCGCCCGGAGCCTCGTCCGGTCGCGGTCAGCGACCAGGGCGGTCACAGAAGGTCGGATGCCAGATGACGGTGCGGGTGCCGGTGAGCGGTTCTGTCCGCTCCCACATGAGCCACTGCTGGAACCCATCCAAGGAGCACCGTCATGTTCGACCTTCGCATCTTCTCCATCCGTGAGTCCCGCCACCGCATCCACAACCCCCTGACCGAGCGGCAGCTCGCCGACCTCGGCGCCAGGCTCGACCTGCCCGCCGGGGCGAGCGTCCTCGACCTGGCCTGCGGGTCCGGCGAGCTGCTGGCGACCTGGGCGCGCGACCTCGGGGTCACCGGGCTCGGCGTGGACCTCAACCCCGACTTCCTCGCCCACGCCCGTGCCCGCGCCGCCGAGCTCGGTGTGAGCGACGCCGTCCGGTTCGTCGAGGCCGATGCGGCGGGCTACGTCGCCGACGAGCCCGTCGACGTCGCGGCCTGCGTGGGCGCCACCTGGATCGGCGGCGGGGTGCCCGGCACGCTCGACCTGCTGAGCCGTAGCCTCCGGCCGGGCGGGATGCTGCTGGTCGGTGAGCCGTACTGGCGCACCGTCCCGACCACCGCGGAGCAGCTGGCCGGGTGCGGGGTGCAGTCGGCCGACGACTACCTGACCCTGCCCGACCTGCTCGCCTCGTTCGGCGCACAGGGCTACGACGTCGTCGAGATGGTCTGCGCGACCGAGGAGTCCTGGGACCGCTACCAGGGGCCGCAGTGGCTGACCATGCGGCGGTGGGCGGACACCCACCCGGACCACGAGCTGCACGACGAGGTCCGTCGGCTGCTGGCGACCGAGCCGCAGCAGTACGCGGCGTTCACGCGCGTGCACTTCGGGTGGGGCGTCTTCGCGCTGATCGCGCGATAGCCGAGCGGGGCGCGGGCGGCGGGCGGGGCAGTCCGTCCGCCGCCTGCGCGACCGTCGGACTCGGCCAGGCCCATCCAGCGACGGCAGTGCTCGACGGGCCCCGTTCCCGCAGCCCGCGTCAGTCCTCGATGACGTCGAGCCCCTGCTCGCGCAGGCGCGCCAGGTTCTCCAGCATCCCTGCGAGCACCTCGGGTGAGTGGCCCTCCCAGGACTCCAGCTCCGCGACGACGCGCAGCGGGTTCCGGGTGCGGTAGGACTGCGTCGGGTTGCCCGTGAACCGCTTGTCGGTCACGTTGGGGTCGTCCTCGAACGGACCGGTGGGTTCGACGACGTAGATGTGCCCGCGCTCCTGGACGTCAGCCAGGGCGGTGGCCAGCTCGGCTCCCCAAGCGGCCGTCTCGACGAGAGCCGTGAAGTAGAGGTGGTTCGAGATCCGGCCCGCCTGGAAGTTCGACCCGTGGCCGGGGACCAGCTCGGCGCCGACGTCGAGCGCCGACCTGGTGCCGTGGAAGAACGGGCCCTCGATGTGGGCGTACTGGTCGTAGGTGACCGGCGTGCGGGTGCTCGGGGTCTCACACATGGGCGTCATCTCCTCGGTGGTCGGGGGGTGCTCGCCGCCGTCGCGGTACCCGAGGACGGCGCGCCGCGGCTGAGTCCCATGATGCCCGGCCGGCTTCCGCTCGCCACGCACCGGTACCGAGCCCGAGGCCTGCTCGCGGGTCGCCGCCATGAACGAGTTCACCGCCGTCCACGGCATCGGTGCCTACGTGCCGCAGCCCCGGGGCGGGGGACCACGACGGCTGCGCGGCCGTCGTGGTCGGCGGCGGCACGGTCGAAGAGCACAAGTTCGCGTACGAGCTGCGGCGCGAAGTCCATGTGTGCGGGTGCGCGCGACGTCGGATGCGCAGGGGGAGCTTGTCTGGTTCGTCTGCAAGAGCCCTGCGGACTGAACCCCTCCGAGGTTGGCAGCGTCCCAGATCGAGAGTGACCCGCGTCGGAGCGTCGGGCCGCTGCGGTCGTTGGGCGCCTCGGCTACTGTCGTCAGTGCAGGACTCGTGACCTCAGCGGCCTTGTCGTGTACTTGCTCGTCACCGTCGTGGGTGTCGTTCCTGGGCGTTGCCTACGCCACGACCGTCGGTCGGCGCCTCGGTCCGAGGGACTGGCGCCGCTGGGCATTGCTGGTGCCGTCCTGGGTGATCTGCGTCGTGGTGCTGCTCACCACGGACATGAAGGACCTGGCCCCAAGTCGGTCGGGTCGTTCGCGACCGGATCTTTCGTCCAGACACTGATCGATGCCCTCGGCGCGCTCCGGCACCGACGTGTCGGCCCACCGAACAAGCGCGACGAGGACCTCA
>JAHIJU010000187.1 GCA_018898235.1 Actinomycetota bacterium
CGTGCTGCTCGACAACATGGACTGCGACCGGCTGCGCGCGGCCGTCGCCCTCTGCCGGCCGGCCGGGGTGCGCACCGAGGCGAGCGGCGGGCTCACGCTCGACGTCGCGCGCGATGTCGCACTCACCGGGGTCGACTACCTGGCCGTCGGCGCGCTGACCCACTCGGCCCCCGCCCTGGACATCGCCTTCGACCTGGACCGACAGCTCGATGGCTCGCCGCTCCTCGCATGAGCCCGCGCGCCGGCGCGGCGGACCGTGGTCACCTGATCGGGTGGACATCCGACCGACTGCAGAACGGCCCTTCCGCACGCCCACGGCCTCTGTCAGCATCGCGAGCGCGACTACGGTCTCGAAGTCGACGCCACGCCCACGCCCAGAAGGTCGGTTCGATGATTCACACCCGGATGCTCAACCGCTACGCCCGGGTTGTCCCGGTGACCCTGGTCAGCGCCGCGCTGGTCGTGGTCGGAGCCGGCGCTTCGCACGCCGACTCGTTGGACGTCTCGCTGAGACAGCACTGCGTGACTCCGAGTGGCCTGACGCAGGTGACCATTGGCTACGGCCCGGGCGTGACCGACGCCGACTACCTTGAGGTGGTCATCGACAGCCAGATCGTCATGGACGGGCCGGCCGTTCAGGTACAGGCGCTGATGGCCGAGCTGCCGCTCTCCGAGCTCTCGAGCGGGCTGAACAGCCCGGCCGCCGCGGGCTCAGTGGTCGAGGTGGCCCTCTTCCCCGACGAGGTGAGTCCGGACCCGCTGGCAGTCGCCTCGGTCACGGTGGGCACCTGCGGCGATCCCGCGGGTCTGATCAGCGCGACAGCGACAGGCACCACGGCGGTGATCACCGTGGACAACAGCGGTGGCGCGCAGCAGCTGAACGTTCAGAACGTACTTGTCAACGACGCCTACTCGGGTGCGTCGGCAGCGGTTCCGGCGCATACGACGGCCACCATCAACGTCACGGTGGCCCGGGCCGTCAACACGGTGACGCTAGGCATCGGCAACTTCGCGCCGTTGACCTACTACACGGTCAGCGTGGCGCCCTTGCTCTGGGACGTCGACCTGGCCTCGCCCTTCCTCGGGGACGTCCAGTGGTTGGTGGATCAGGGGATCACGAAGCCGGGCGCGGACGGGAAGTACGGTCCGGCCGGACCGGTGCAGCGTGCAGCGATGGCCGCGTTCTTGTACCGGTCGGCGGGGTCTCCTGTCTACACCGCTCCGACGGCGTCGCCGTTCACGGACGTCGCGACGGCGGACGCGTTCTACAAGGAGATGTGCTGGCTGGCTGATCAGGGGATCACCAAGCCTGGTGCGGACGGCAAGTTCGGTCCGTCGGGCACGGTCAGCCGTGAGGCGATGTCGGCGTTCCTGTACCGGTTCGCTGGTTCGCCGGCGTTCACGGCGCCGACAACGTCTCCGTTCGCGGACGTGAGCACGGATGCGACGTTCTACCAGGAGATGGCGTGGTTGTCCGACGAGGCGATCACCAAGCCGGGAGCGGACCACAAGTTCGGCCCGACCGGGTCGGTCTCCCGCGAGGCGATGGCCGCGTTCCTGCACCGCGCCAGCACCGCCGGAGTGCTGGGCAAGCCGGTGGGCTGAGGCCGGGCGTTCCTGTTCATACGATGCGGGGTCGGCATCGGGGGCCGGCCCCGCGCGTCCGCGTCCTGTCCTGGACGCGCGGCGGCGGGCACCTGTCAGGGCCAGGGTGCAGCCTGTGACCAGGCACGACCGCGCGAAGGAGAGATGTGGACGACCAGCCCGACGGCGGGACCGACGCCCTGCCCACCTCGGCCGTGCTCCGCCAGCGCGCCGCCACGGGCACCGGGAGCGGGTTGCGCGGCGGCCCGCACGGTCCGGCCGCCGATGTGCCGGAGGCGACCCCGGGCACCTGGGCGCCGTTGGCGCTGTCGACGTTCCGCTGGCTGTGGATCGCCCAGCTCGTCTCCAACATCGGCACCTGGATGCAGACCGTCGGCGCCCAGTGGATGCTGGTCAGCCAGCCGAACGCCGCGACCCTCACCGCGATGGCCCAGGCCGCGAGCCTGCTGCCCGTGCTGTTCGTCTCGCTGCCCGCCGGGGTGCTGGCCGATGTGTTCGACCGACGCCGGTACCTGGCCGGGGTGTTCGGTGCCGCCGTCGTCGTCGGCGGGGCGCTGGCGGTGCTCACCGCCGTCGGTCTGGTCACCCCGCTGGTGCTGCTCATGCTCACCTTCGGCCTCGGGGTCACGAGCGCGCTCGCCGGTCCGGCCTGGCAGGCGATCCAGCCGGAGCTCGTCCCGCCACGGCTGATCCCCGCTGCCGCCGGGCTCGGCAGCATGAACATCAACATCGCCCGCGCGATCGGTCCGGCCGTGGCCGGTGTGCTGCTGCTGGCGGTGAGCCCGGCGGTGCTGTTCGCCATCAACGCGGTCTCGACCGTCGCGGTCGTCGGGGCGGTGCTGGCCTGGCGGCGGCCGCCCGAACCAGAGCGTGACGCCGAACCGTTGGTGTCCGCGCTGCGGTCCGGCTCCCGCTACGTGCTCAACGCGCCTGGCGTGCGGCGGGTGCTGCTGCGCGTGGCGCTGTTCGTGGTGCCGGGGTCGGCGCTGTGGGCGCTGCTCGCGGTCGTGGCGAGCCAGCGGCTGCGGCTGGGCCCGGGCGGGTACGGGATGCTGCTCGGCGCGCTCGGGCTCGGTGCCGTCATCGGGGCGCTCGGGCTGAGTCGGGTGCGTGACCGGGTATCCCGCGGTGTGCTGCTGGTCGGCGCCTCGCTGCTCTACGTCCTCGGGCAGGCCGGGGCCGCGCTGGTCGGCGGCCCCGCGCTGCTCGTCGTGCTGCTGGTGCTCGCCGGGGTCGGGTGGCTCGTGGTGCTCTCGACCTTCAGCACCACGCTGCAGCTCACGTTGCCCGCGTGGGTGCGGGCCCGCGGGATGGCGACCTACCTCATCGTGCTGGTCGGCGGTCAGGGCGTCGGCGCGGTGGCGTGGGGGCTGATCGCCGAGAAGGTCGGCATCGGCCATGCGCTGCTCATCGCGACCGGGCTGCTGCTGCTCGGGGTGCTGTCCCAGGCATGGTGGCCGCTGCTGGCGCGTACCGGACGGCAGGACCCTCGCGTCGACACCATCTGGCCCGAACCGGACGTCGACGATGCGATCGACCTGGACCCGCGGACGGGGCCGGTGGTGGTCGAGATCCGGCACGTCGTCACCGGCGACGTCCCGCGGTTCCTCGACGCGGCCGAGCGGGTCGGGGTGTCCCGCAGGCGGACGGGCGCGACCTCGTGGGCGCTGTACCAGGACGCGGCCGATGCCGCGGTGTTCGTCGAGGTCTTCGTGGTCCCGACCTGGGGTGAGCACCTGCGCCAGCACCACGACCGGCTCACCGGCTACGACCGCGAGCTCGATGTGCGGATGCGGGCCTTCACCGACCAGCCGTCGGTGATCCGGCACCTGGTGCCGCCCGGGGACTGAGGGACGTGACGGGACCTGGCCATGCTCGGCGGAGCCGCCCGGGCGGTGGCCGACGGCGCCTCAGCGCACCCGGCGGAACCGCAGGTCGACGGCGGCCCGGCCGGCAGCGGCGGACTTGCGCTCGAACGCCGTCACCGGCCGTCCGGCGCGGTCCTCGTCGACGGGCTCCAGTCCGGGGTCGCCCGCCAGCACCATACGCATCTGCTCGGCGTAGGACGGCCAGTCGGTCGCGGTGCGGATGAGGCCGCCGATCCGCAGCCGGGAGACCAGCAACCGCACGTGGTCGGGGGCGACGAGCCGGCGCTTGTGGTGCCGGGCCTTGGGCCACGGGTCGGGGAAGAACGCGCGTACCTCGTCCAGGGTGCCGGCCTCGATCCCGGTGCGGACGAGGTGCAACGCATCGCCGTAGCCGACCCGCACGTTCGTCAGCCCGGCCCGTTCGACGAGCAGCAGCAGCCCGGCCACCCCCGGCAGGTGCACCTCGACGGCGAGCAGGTCCCGCTCGGGCTCCTGGGTCGCCATGGCCGCGGTGGCCTCACCCATCCCGGGCCCGATCTCCAGCACCAGGGGCGCCGCCCGCCCGAACAGGGTCGCCGTGTCGAGCGCGCCCGACGGGGTGCGCGGCCAGGACGTCTCGTCGTGCACGGCCAGCCCGAGCCCGGGCCACAGCCGGACGAGCGCATCGGCGCGGTCGCGGCCGAGGGGCGAACGCCGCGGGTGGAAGGTGTGCAGCGGCTCGTACGGCCCGGCGGCGGGGTGCTGCAGGGCGAACGGCTCGGAGGTCACCCGGTCAGGGTAGGTCCCGGGCCGTGCCGGCTTGGCGCTCAGCCGGGCTCAGGACAGCGTCGCCCACAGGTCGGGCCGGTCCTCGGGGGAACGGGTGGGTGGCGCGTCGGGGCTCTCGAGCGTGTAGGGCCAGCCGCTCACCGGGCCCATCGGCTCGATCACCGGCCACCACGTGGTCCGGACGGGCTCCGGTTCGTGCGGGGCCGGGACGGACATCGGCTCAGCCTGCCGGCGATGACGACTGCGCAGGGCGCCCAGCACCCAGAGCACGAGCGCGACGACCAGGACGCCGACCCACAGCGACGTCCACCACACCGGTAGCTCCCCCATGGGCGAATCATCCCGTGATGTCCGATATAGGCGGAATCCCTCGATCGGGTCAACTCTGCGTTCCCAGGATGGTGGCCGTGGTGGTGCGCCCTGGCGCGAGGTGGTGGTCGTTCGGCCCGAACCTCCCGTCCGCACCGGGCTTGGTCACCCCGGTCGATGCCAGCCAGGCCATCTCGGCGTAGAACGCGTCGGCGGATGCCACGTCGGTGAACGGGGAACTGGTCGGGGCGGTGAACGCCGGCGAGCCCGCCGAGCGGTACAAGAACGCCGCCATCGCCGCCCGTTGCACGGGATCGCCCGGCCCGAACCTGCCATCCGTTCCCGGCTTGGTCACCCCTGCCGACACCAGCCACTGGACATCCGCATAGAACGGCGACGAGGACGCCACGTCCACCGGATCAGAGGCCGCCACCGCGGCGGAGACCACCGGCGCCGCCTGCGCAGCCCCGGGCCCGGCGGCTACGGCCGGGCCGGTACCCACACCCGCAGCGACGATCGACGCCACAACCGCCCGCCACACACGACCACGCCACACGGCACGCCCCCTCGACGCACGACGAGCCACGCCCGCCGATCCCAGCGCGAACCTACCCACGCCGCGTCGGCCCGACAATCACCCCCGATGGGGAGAGCTCCCCACCCGCCGCGGCCCCGAACCCTGTCGGATCGAGGGCCAGACAGCTCAGCGGACGAGCAATCCTGCGGTGTCCGCCCGGTGCAGGAACGCCGCCATCGCCTCGCGGCTGACGGAGCCGGCCGGACCGAACTTCCCGTCGGACCCCGGCTTGGTGATCCCCTGAGCGGCCAGCCAGGACATCTCCTTGTAGAAGGCATCGCCGGTGGCCACGTCGGTGAACGGCGACGTCGTGGGTGCCGTGAACGCGGGTGACCCGGCGAACCGGTAGAGGAACGCGGCCATCGCCGCCCGGCTGACGGAGCCGGCCGGGCCGAACTTCCCGTCGGACCCCGGCTTGGTGATCCCCTGAGCGGCCAGCCAGGACATCTCCTTGTAGAAGGCATCGGTCGCGGCGACGTCGGTGAATCCCGACGTGGTGGGCGCCGTGAACGTCGGCGACCCGGCCGACCGGTACAGGAAGGCGGCCATCGCGGAGCGCTGCACCGGGTTGCCAGGGCCGAACTTGCCGTCCGCGCCGGGCTTCGTGATCCCGGACGACGACAACCACGTGATGTCCGAGTAGAACGGCGAGGCGGAGTCCACGTCATTGAGGGGGACCGCGGGCACCGTCAGCGTCACCGTGATCGTGCCGGGCCCGCTCGCCGCCGACGCCACCTGGGAGGTCACCGCAGCCTCGGAGGCGTGCGCCGCTGTCGACCCGACGACCACCAGCACGGCCCCGACCGCCATCAGCGACCTTCGAGCGCCCCGTCCACCGATCGACACCACTGCCTCCACCGCCCTCGTTGATGACGCAAACTCTCCCGGAGGACGCTCCCGCGGCGTGGTGGACGTCGGGTGTCGCCGACCGGTCCGTCGTCCCAACGAACGGCGAACATGCGCGCCCGGTCGCGCGTGCCCGGGCCCGGTGACCTGCGGGCGGGGCCCGGACATGACCGGTCGTTGACCTGGGGGCGGGCTCGCGCCGATCAGGCCAGGCGTGCAGGCAGGGAGGTCATCCGGCTCCGCAGGCGACGGTCTCGCGGTGCCACACCACGACGGACCGGCCGTCCGGGGACGACAGGTGCTCAGCCTCGACGAAGTCGGCGGACTCGGCGGCCTCGGTCATGGCGTCGCTGTCGGGCCTCGGCTGGAATTCGTTCACCTGGCCGGGCGAGGTCACCAAGGTGCACGCGGACGCGGCGCCTCCGGTCGTGAGCCAGGCGGCGTAGGCCGCTGCTGTCGGCTCGGTGACCTGCGGGTCGACCTGGGCCAGCGTCAGCGCCGAGTGACCCGACTCGAGCGCCTGGAGCTGGACGGTGTTGACGTTGAAGAACATGTTCCTGAACCCGAAGGCGACACTCGTCGGCCTCCCCGGCGCGTCGACGACGTCCGCCGCAACCCGGGCGGACAGCTCACGCCAGCTCTGGGACCAGGCGTCCTCGTTGCGAAAGTCGGTCGAGCCCGTGCGGATGTAGTCCTCGTCGAGATCGGCTCCGTCGGTGACGGGCAGGTCGCCCAGCACCGGCAGGCTTGCCGTGCGCAGAGTGCCGAAGGGGCCGTCGCGGAGAACGAGGCCTGGAACCGGCAGGAGGCAGACGAGGACCACGACGGCCATGAGCACACCCGAGACGGGGCGGCGCAGCCGTGTGAGCGCGATCGACCAGCCGGCTCCGGCGACGACAGCGAGGGGGCCGATGAGCTGGAGGGGAAAGCCTGACCCGGCGTTGCGGGTCGTGCTCAATGCGGCGAGCCCTCCCAGGACGGTGAACCCGGAGATGAACGCCGGAGCCGACACGGCCGCTCGCACCCAGCTCCCCCAGGACGCACGCGCCAGGCAGTGGCGGACGCCTGCGTAGAGCACGACCACCACTCCGGTGGTGATGACGAAGAAGTGGCCGATGAACAGGTACCAGCTGAGCATCTGGATCACTCCGACGATGCCGGGCAGTGCCGTCGCGTACTCGGCGGCGTGCTTGCCGTAGCCGTACTGCGTGAGGTAGCCGATCACGAGGTCCCAGCTGGGGAGCAACCATGTCAGCGTGATCGCGACGCCCAGGGCGCACGAGACCGCCCACCGCAGCACTCGCTGACGGAAGCCTCCTGCGGCCACCACCTGGACCAACGCCGCTGCGGCGAGCACTGCCGAGAACGCGACGCTCATGCTGCGAGCCAGCGGCATGACTCCGATGATCACGCCGAACGCGAGGGACCATGGCCACGACGACAACGCCCGTGAACGTCCCAGGGTCCAGACCCCGGCCGCCAGCAGAGCCGTGGTCGGCGCGACGAAGGTGTACTGGTGGGCGTACAGCAGGAAGCCAGGGCACGTCGCCACGATGAGTGCTGCGACCCACCCGGCTGTGTTGCCGGCGGCGTCCCGGGCTGCGAGCCAGGTGAACAGCACGGCGAGCGCGCCGAATGCGAGGATCACTGTCATCCCGGTCATCTCGGCGCCCGTACCCGCCGCCAGGGGGACTGACGTGAGTGTCGTCACGAGCGGCGCCTGCTGGCTCGGCGCCGAGACCGTGGCCCACCAGCCGCTGAGGCCGGCGCCGCGCCACGACGAGGTCGCGTTCAGAGCGATGGACAGGTAGCCGGCCTCGTCGATGTTGAGCGCCCGGTCGTCGAGCCGGGCCTTCACCCAGACGGCGTTGAGCACAAACCAGGCGACCACGGCGCCGACGGCGACCATCGTTCCGACCCGTGGGCGTCGACGCTTCGGTTCACCGGCGACGGGACTACCGACCGCTGGCGTTGTCGACGACTCGGTGGGCATGTCCCGAGATCCTAGGCCGGGGCGGGTGACGGTCTCCGCAACGGCAGCGACACCCGCCCTCGGCTACCTTGCCCAGCCTCCGAGGATTCCGGCGGTGTCGGCGCGGTGCAGGAACGCGGCCATGGCCTCGCGACGGACCGGGTCGACGGGCGCGAACCGCCCGTCAGCTCCCGGCTTGGTGATGCCCTGTGCGGCCAGCCAGGACATCTCCTTGTAGAAGCCGTCGGTGGTCTTCACGTCCGAGAACCCGGACGTCGTCGGTGCGGTGTAGGCCGGAGATCCCGCGAACCGGTACAGGAACGCAGCCATCGCGGACCGGTTCACCGGGTCGTTCGGCCCGAACCTGCCGTCGGCGCCCGGTTTGGTGACACCGGTCGAGGACAGCCAGGACATCTCCTTGTAGAACGCGTCGGTCGTCTTGACGTCGGAGAACGGCGACGTCGTCGGCGGGGTGTAGGGGGGTGAACCGGCGGCGCGGTAGAGGAAGGCGGCCATCGCGGCGCGCTGAACCGGTCCGCCCGGACCGAACTGGCCGTCCGATCCCGGCTTCGTGATCCCCTTGCCGCCGAGCCACGTGATGTCGGACGCGAACGAGGCACCTGGCTGGATGTCGACGAACGGGGTCTCCACCGTGATGTCGATCCCCGCCGTCGTCGACGTCCCGGTCACCGTCACGTTCGGCGACGACGGTTTGACCCCTGACCCGTAGAACGTGTCATCGCCGACCAGGTTCGAGCGGGGCACCGCGACCTGGTAGCGACCGGGGAGCAGTCCCGTGATCGCGTAGGTGCCGTCCGCACGCGTGTGGGTGTACCTGCTGGCAAGGGACTCGTCGTCGACGAACGCCACGACCTCGTACCCGACGACCGGGTCGCCCGCGGTGTCGACGACCTTCCCGGTGATCTGTGCCCCGGTCTGCAGGGTGGCAGTGACGCTGGTGGCGCCGCCTGCGGTGATGGTCACGTCCGACGCCGCGGCGAGCGACGTGGTGGTCGAGGAAGGCGCCTGGTAGTACTGCGCGACGTAGGGAGTGTCGGCGCTGGACCGGGCAAACGCGACCTTGACCGCTCCGGCCCTGAGCCCGCCGGCCTCCCATGGCATGTCGCCGCCGCTGTCGAAGGACGGGCCGTCCCAGGTGCCCGAGGCGTCGAGGAGCTGGGGGCCGACCGCGACCGGCTGGTGGGTGGTCGGGTCGAGGGCAGTGACCGAGATGCTCCCAGCGACCCCCAGGACGGCGTCGACCCCGGTGCGGGTTCCGCCCTCGGCGACGGAGACCGTCGTGGCCGTCGCCGAGGTGCTGGCGTCGGCGTAGAACTCGGAGGCGTAGGTGCCGGAACCAAGGAACGACACGAGGTAGGTCCCGCCGGAGATGCCGGACGTGATGCTGTAGGTCCCGTCCGACCTGGTGGTTGCGTATCCGGATCCGTTGTCCGACCCGGCGTTGACCGAGACACCGCTCACCCCGACGCCCGAGGAGTTGGTGACGCGACCCGAGATCGTGGCGCTGGTCCGCACGGTCGAGCTCACCGTCGCGGTTCCCCCGGCGGGGACCGTGTACACCTGCGCGGCAGACTCGTCTGCAGATCCGCTCGGCGCGAAGCCGCTGTGCAGGGGGCTCCCGTTGAAGATCTGGACCCGGATCCGGTACGAGCCCGGTGTGACCGCGCTCATCGTGAAACGGCCCGAGGAGTCGGAGGATCCGTAGGCTCCGAACGAGCCGTCGACGGAGGACGCCGAGACGGACGCGCCAGCCACCGGTGCGCCTGCAGCTGTTGTCAGCACGCCCGTGATGGTCCCGGTCTGCGCTGGGGCGAAGTCGATCCCCGTCGTCACGGAAGCCGCGGCGACAGTCACGAACGCGGACGCCGCGTAGGTCGAGAGCCCGGGGTAGTAGCCCGTGGCCACCCCCGCGGTCACGTCGGCAGCGAGCCTGACGCGGTAGCGCCCCGGCCGCAGTCCAGTGACCGCGTAGGAGCCGTCGGCCTCCGGGTCCGCGGTGAGCTGGGTGTCTGCGGACGCGCTCTCGACGACCACGTGAGTCGAGCTGATGGACCTGCCGGCGGGCATCGTCACCCGCCCGGCAATCGACCCGCCGGTGGCAGCCAGCGCGAAGTCGATGTTCGTGGTGGTGGTCGACGCGGTCACGGGCACCGCCTGGGCGTGGACCCGTGCGCGCGACCCGGGGTAGTACCCGACCACGAGGTCACCGGCGTTGCCGTCGACCGAGACGAGGTAGCTCCCGGTGGCCAGTCCGGTCACCGTGTACGTCCCGTCGTTCGCGACCGACGTCGAGAGGACGTTCGACGTCGCTGGGTCCCCGACGCTCACGGTGAGCCCGTCGACGGTGTGCCCGGCGGGAACGGTCACCGTCCCGGAGATGCTGCCGCCGACGACGGGGGCGAAGTCGATCCCGGTCGTCGGCTGACCGGCAGTGACCGCCACAGGAGTAGCCGCGTCGACTGTCGTCTGCCCGGGGTAGTAGCCGCCCAGGAGCGTCTTGTTCGAGCCGGGGGCGAGCCGGACGAGGTACGCGCCGGTGGACAGGCCCGTGACCGTGTAGGTGCCGTCAGAAGCGACCGTCGCGCTCCTGGAGGTGGGGCCGCTCACGCTGACCGTGAGGCCGCTCGCGCTGGTGTCCGCGGGGACGGTGACCTTGCCGCTGATCGTGCCGCCAGCCTTGAGCGCGAAGTCGATCGCCCCAGTGACCGTCCCGGCGGTCACCGTGACCGGCGTGGCCGAGTCGTAGGTGGTCTGTCCCGGAAAGTAGCCGAGCAGAAGGTCGGTGGTGCCCATCAGGGACACATAGACGCGGTAGGCACCGCCGCCGAGCCCGCGGATCGTGTACGAGCCGTCAGCAGCCGGAGTGGCCGAGCCGGAGCCGCCGGGTCCGCTCGCCGCCACCTGGAGCGACGTCACGGCATAGCCGGCCGGCACGGTCACCGTGCCGGTGATCGTGCCGCCCAGCACCGGTGCGAAGTTGATCCCGGTGGTCGCCGAGCCCGCAGTGACGCTGACGAGCGACGCGTCGTTGTACCCCGTCGACGGTCCGGGGTAGTAGGTCGGGACCAGGGCGGAGTCGGAGGCGCCCGACAACCGCACACGGTACGAGCCAGGGGTCAGGCCGGTGACCGTGTAGCTGCCGTCAGCGTTCACCGGTGTGGAGCTGGTCGTGGAGCTGTACGTGGAGCCAGCAAAGTTCGCGGTGACGGTGAGGCCGCTCGTCGGGATCCCGGCCGGTGTGGTGACCTTTCCGGAGATCGTCCCTCCGACCACAGGAGAGAAGTCGATGCCGGTGACGGTGGCACGTGCGGCGACGACGACGGCCGATGCGTTCGAGGACGTCGTCTGCCCCGGGTAGTACCCGAGCAGCAGGGGCGTCCCCCATCCGGTGAGCTGGACCTTGAAGCTGCCGGCGGGCAGTCCGGTGATGCTGTAGGTGCCGTCGGCGGCGATCGAGCGGGACGAGAAGGACCGGCCGTCGAGGCTGGTGGCCGTCGCGGACAGACCCGACGTCGTCGAGCCGCTCGGGACGGTCACCTTGCCCGTGATGGCGCCACCGACGACGAGGTCGAAGTCGATGTGCGGAGTCGTCGCCCCCAGCGAGACGGTGAGGAGCGTCGCCGACGAGGAGCTCGTGCTGCCGGGGTAGTAGCCCATGACCAGATCGGTCGGGCCGAAGTCCATCAGGTTGACCCGGTAGGTGCCCGCCCGCAAACCGGAGATCCGCAGGCTCCCGTCGTTCGCGACCCCACCGTAGTAGGAGCCGTACAGGGAGTTGACGGTGTCCTGTGCGTACACCGAGAGGTTGCCGGTGGTGTGGCCCGCCGGGACGGTGACAGTGCCGGTGATGGTTCCCCCGGCCATGGTGGTGAAGTCGATGCCGGTGACCGCGTTGGCACCACTGACCACCACGGTGCTGGCCGGGCCGGTGTTCGCGGTCAGCCCTGGGTAGTACCCGCTCACCAGGTCCGACGAGGACTCCGACGGGAAGAGCCGCACGGTGTACGAGCCGTCGACGAGGCCGGTGACCGCGTAGGTGCCGTCCGTGGCGACCGTCGTCGACAGGTAGGTCGAACCGCCTGCGACCGACACCTGAAGCTCCGTGGGGTCGTACCCCGCCGGCACCGTCACGGTCCCGGAGATCGAACCTGTCCCGGACGCCTGGGGCGAGCCAGCGTGGATCGGGCTCGGGTTCGGGCCGGGGGCTGGCGAGCTCGAGGGGCTGGCCGCACCGGACGGGACGGCAGCTGGTCCTGGGACCGTGGTCGAGGGTGATGCCACTTCCGCGGGCACGGTGGGCTGCGGGGACGCGGTCGCCGGGGTGCTCGGTGCAGGCGTGGCGCTCGAGCTCTCCGTAGCGGTCGGGCTCGGCGACGCCGTCGCAGTCGGTTCGGCGGCTGCCGAGCTCGTCACGTCCGGGCCGGGACCCGCCGCGATCGCGGGGCCTGCCGTGAGGATGAGCGCCACTGCCGCCGACGCGGCGACACCTGCCGCGATGCGGCTCAGCCCGCGGCGAAACCTGGACCTGACCATGCTCATTGCCCCCTCGTCGGCTCGCCGCAGAGCGATGGCCGCGGCGGCCAGTCTCGGCTGACACTCGTCGTCGCGGCGGCGGCGCATCGAGAACTTAGTGGGAAGAATGTCCGTTCCGGTAGTCCCCTGTTCGGGGACGCGTCGCGACGCAACCTGCCCGCTGCGGACGTGGTTCACTGGCCGCCGTGACAGCCCGCTCGAGCCGGTTCGACGCTCGATGTGGGCCCGGCGGCCGCGACCCGTTCGCACCGGCCGCACTCGCCGCCCTCGCGACGGCCCCGCTCGCGCTCGTCCCGGGGGGCATGTCACGGTTCGTCCTGCCCAAGCTCGCCGTCTTCGCTCTGTTCGTGGCGTTCGCCGCCGTCGGTGAGCGGCGGGGTCGGGTGCCACGGCCGGTGGCCCTTGCGATCGCAGGCGGCGCGCTGTGGCTCGTCGTCGCCGCGTGTGCCGGTGCGGCGCCGTCCGCGCAGCTCGTCGGCCGGTGGCCGCGGTACGAGGGCCTTGTCGCGCTGCCCGTCTACGTCGGGTGTCTGTGGGCCGGGGCTCGACTGCTCGGTCCCGCCGGCGACCAACGCCCGGCCCGGCTGCTGCCACGCGCGCTCTCGGCCACCGCGATCATCGCGACCGCCGTGGCGCTCGCGGAGGCGGCCGGGCTGCGGCCGCTCGGCGGGGACGCCACCCGCCTCGGTGGGTTGGTCGGCAACGCCAGCCAGGAGGGTGCCCTGGGCGCGGTGCTGCTGTGCGTGCTGCTGCCGTGGGCGGTCCGCGAGCGCGGCTGGCTCGTGCCCGCCGGTGCGGTCTGTGCCGGGTTGCTCACGGTCCTGTCGGGATCTCGTGGCGCCCTGCTGGCCGCCGTTCTCGGAGTGCTGGTGCTGCTCCGGGTGCGGAGCGGTGGCCGGGCGGTGCTGCTCGCAGCAGGGTTCGCCCTCGGGGGGCTCGTGGCAGCGTCCCTCGTCCTCCCGGTCATGCGGAACCGCCTGCTGGGTTCCGACACGCTCGCGACCGCCACCGTGACCGGTCGGTGGGATCTGTGGGGAGAGACGGTCCGGGTGCTCGCCCACCGGTGGCTGACCGGCGCCGGGCCCTCCGGCTTCTACGACCTGTTCGCCGTCGGGTCCTCCGATGGGTGGCAGCGGGCGCACGGCGTCGTCAACCCGCCGGACTCCCCGCACGACCTCCTGCTGCAGACGTGGTCGGCAGGCGGGGTCGTGCTCGTCCTGATCGCAGCCCTGCTCGCGGTGGCGGTCGCCCGTGCGGCCACGCGCGCGCGCCGGATCGCGGGCGTCGAGCGCCGCGTCGTGCTCGACGGTGCCACGGGTGGGCTGGTCGCCGGGATCGTCGCCCTCATGGTCGGCTTCACGCACGCCTCGACCACGCCGCTGCTCGCGGCCCTGGCCGGTGCGTTGGTCGCGAGCGTCCCGGTGGGGGCCCCGGCCGCTCGTCGCGTCATCGAGCGCGTGGTCGCGGGTGCCGCCGTGGTGTGGACGGTGGCCGCCGTGCTCGCGTGCCTCGGCGAGGTCGCCCTGCAGCGGGGCGCGACGCTGGCAACCGCGGGTCGGGTGGAGGCCGCGTCGGCCCAGTTCGAGAACGCCCAGCGGCTGCGCCCCTGGGATCCCGACGTCGCCGTCCTCGCGACGGAGGCGTTCGCCGCCGGGACGGACGCCGGTGACGAGCCGAGCGCCGCTGCGGCCCGGACCTGGTCATCGCGCGCGCTCGGACGGGTCGGACGCTCGCAGGACGTCGAGCGCGTCCAGGGGGTCGCGCTGGGGGTCCTCGGTGAGCCGGCTGCCGGGCTCCAGCTTCTCGCACCGTTGCTCGCGGACGACCCGGACAACCTCGACCTCCTCCTGGCCCACGGCACCCTCGCGGCCCAGACCGGAGATCCCGGCACGGCCCTCGCGGACTTCACCCGGGCCACCGAGGTCGCGCCCGACGACGAGACCGCCTGGTCCGACCTGCGCGTCGTCGCGACCTGGCTGGGCGACCGCAACGCGCTGGCCCGGGTCACCCAGCATCAGCAGACCGGCGGCTGAAGGACCTCGCCGGTCTCAGGCCCCGATCAGCCCGGCGGTCGCAGCGCGATGCAGGAACGCTGCCATCGCCTCGCGCCGGACCGGGTCGTCGGGCCCGAACCTCAGGTCGGAGCCGGGCTTGGTGATGCCTTGCGCGTAGAGCCAGCACATCTCCTTGTAGAACGCGTCGCCGACCGCGACGTCGGCGAACGGCGACGTCGCCGGCGCGTCGTAGGTCGGTGAGCCTGCATCGCGGTACAGGAAGGCGGCCATCGCGGCGCGCGTGACGGGGGAGGACGGTCCGAACTTCCCGTCGCTCCCGGGCTGCGTCACCCCGCTCGATGCCAGCCACGCCATCTCGGTGTAGAAGGGGTCGCTCGGCGTGACATCGCCGAAAGGCGAGCTCGCGGGGGCGGTGTACGTCGCGGCTGCTCCCGCTGCCCGGTAGAGGAACGCGGCCATGGCGGCGCGCTGGATGGGGGCGCCGGGACCGAACCTGCCGTCGGCGCCCGGCCGGGTGAGGCCCTGGGCGCCGAGCCAGGCGATGTCGGCCTCGAAGGCGGCCTGCGGCTGCACGTCGCGGAAGGTCGTGCCCACGGTGATGTCGATGCCGGTCGTCGTCCCGGTCCCGGCCACCTCGACGTTGGGTTCGTCCGGTGCGGTCCCGGTGCCGTAGTAGGCGTCCCACCCGCTCGTCGAGTCGGGCGCGTCGAAGTACACCGAGTAGCGCCCGGCTGGTAGGCCGGTGATCGCGTAGTTGCCGTTCTGCTCGGTGGTGGTGTCGTAGTACTGGAAGCCGTCGGACGACTGGGCCTTGACGTACCAGCCGCCCACGGCAGCGCCGGCGGCCGTGCGCACCGTGCCCTGGATCTGACCGCCGACCTGGGGCGCCACCAGCTGGAGCGACTGCCAGCTGTCGGCCCGGACGGTCACCACCGTCGCGTCGTCGGCCGACACGGTCGTGGCGGCCGAGTCGCGGTAGAACTGCGGCAGCCAGCCGTGCTCGGCGTTCCACATCACGATCCGATAGGCGCCGGCGTGCACCTGGGGCAGCGTGATCGGCGAGCCCAGCGCGCCGCCATTCGCGAGGACGTAGGCCCACGAGGACGGTGGGGCGGGACCCGTCGCCGGAGCGAGTGCGAAGTCCGGGGTGCCGGTTCCGTCCCAGTACCAGCCGTCGACAGCGAGCTGGATGGTGCTCGCTGGGTCGAGCACATCGTCCACACCCTGCGTGGTGCCCGCAGGTGCGACCGAGACGGCGCTCGCGCCCCCGCGTTCGCCGGAGTTCGGGTAGAACTCCGCGGCCTGCCAGCTGTTCGAGGGTTTGAACCAGAGCACGTAGGAGCCGCCCC
>JAHIJU010000188.1 GCA_018898235.1 Actinomycetota bacterium
CTGCGAAGGAACTCACGATGACCCACGGACCCGATGTCGTCATCACCGGGCTCGGTGCCACCACCCCGCTGGGCGGGGACGTCGCGAGCACCTGGGCCGCCGCACTGGCCGGTGAGTCGGGTGCTCGCACGTTCGAGAACGACTGGGTGGAGCGGTACGGGCTGCCGGTCAGCTTCGCCGCGACCATCAAGGTCACCCCGGACCAGGTGCTGAGCCGCCCGGAGATCAAGCGGATGGACCCCTCGACCCAGTACGCGATCATCGCGACCCGCCAGGCGTGGGCGGACGCCGGCGCCCCCGAGGTCGAACCCGAGCGGCTCGGCGCCGTGGTCTCCTCGGGGATCGGCGGGATCTGGACGACGCTCGACAGCTGGGACACCCTCAAGGAGAAGGGCGCCCGGCGGATGCTGCCGATGACCGTGCCCATGCTCATGCCCAACTCCGCCGCCGCCTTCGTCTCCCTCGAGCTCGGTGCGCGCGCCGGCGCCCATGCCCTGGTGTCCGCCTGCGCCTCGGGCGCCGAGGCCATCGGGTACGCCACCGAGATGATCCGTTCCGGCCGGGCCGACGTCGTGGTCGCCGGTGGCACCGAGGCCACCATCCACCCGATGCCGATCGCAGCCTTCGCCGCCTCACGCACGCTCTCGCTGCGCAACGACGACCCGGCCGGCGCGTCGCGCCCGTACGACGTGGACCGTGACGGGTTCGTCCTCGGTGAGGGCTCCGGGGTGATCGTGCTGGAGAGCGCCGAGCACGCCGCGGCCCGGGGGGCACACGTCTACGCCCGCATCAGTGGCGTCGGGCTGTCGTCCGACGGGTACCACATCACGTCTCCGGAGCCCTCGGGCGAGGGCCAGATCCGCGCCATGCGGGCGGCCCTGGCCGAGTCGGGCGTCGCCGCGCGCGACGTGGTGCACGTCAACGCCCACGCCACCTCGACCGTCGTCGGCGACCTCATCGAGGCACGCAGCGTCCGTGGTGTGCTCGGCGACGAGGCCGACCACGTGGCGCTGTCGGCCACCAAGTCGATGACCGGTCACCTGCTGGGCGGCGCCGGGGCACTGGAGACCATCTTCACGATCCTGGCGCTGCGCGACCGGCTCGCTCCCCCGACGATCAACGTCTCACGGCCCGATCCGGAGCTCGTGCTCGACCTGGTGCGCGACACGCCGCGGGCCCTGCCCGCCGGTCAGGTCGCCGCGATCAACAACTCCTTCGGCTTCGGCGGGCACAACGTGGCCCTCGTGGTGACCTCGGTCTGACCCTTCCGTCGGACCTTTCCGTCCGGCTCTTCCGTCCGACCCGGAGGCCGGACCGCAGGCGGCTCAGCCGACGCGGTGCAGCCACCTGACGGGCGCGCCCGCACCGGCGTACCGGAAGGGCTCCAGCTCGTCGTCCCATGCCTGACCGAGGGCGAGATCGAGGGCAGCTCGCAGCCCGTCGGCGTCGGTCGCCGAGTCGAGGGCGGCGCGGATCCGGTTCTCGGGGACGACGACGTTGCCGTGGACGTCGATCGCCGCGTGGAAGATGCCGAGCTCGGGGGTGTGGCTCCACCGGCCGCCGTCGACGCCTGCGCTGGTCTCCTCGGTCACCTCGTACCGCAGGTGCGCCCAGCCACGCAGCCCGGAGGCCAGGCGCGCGCCGGTGCCCGGTTCGGCCAGCCAGGAGTGCTCGGCGCGGTAGAGACCCGGGCCGGCGGGCTGCTCGGTCCAGTCCAGGCTCACGCGAGTGCCCAGCACGTTGCCTGCCGCCCACTCGACGTGGGGGCACAGCGCACGAGGTGCTGAGTGCACGAAAAGGACACCGCGGGTCATGGCAGCGGCCATGTCGTCCTCCTGAACGGCTCGAGGGTCGCCTTCCCCAGCGTCCTCATGTGCCCAGGTGGAGCCCCGACGGGGCTACGCGGTGCAGCGGTACCAGCATGCCTGACGATCGCCGTTCGCGACAGCCGCCACGCTAGAGCTGGTCGCGAATCGCCTTCATGGCCTTCTTGCGGACCGTCCGCTCGAGGCGGTCCAGGTAGAGCAGCCCGTCGAGGTGGTCCATCTCGTGCTGGAGGCAGCGGGCCATGAGCTCCGTGCCCTGGACGACCACCTCGTTGCCGTCGAGGTCGGTGCCGACCACGCGCGCGTACCAGGCCCGGTGCGTCGGATACCAGAGGCCAGGGACAGACAGGCAGCCCTCGTCCCCGTCCTGGTACTCGTCGGCCGAGGTCTCGACGAGGACCGGGTTGAGCACGTAGCCGATCTCGTCCTCGATGTTCCAGGAGAACGCTCGCAGACCGACGCCGATCTGGTTCGCCGAGAGCCCGGCGCGCCCCTCGTGGTCGACCGTCTCGAGCAGATCCGCGACCAGGCCACGGACCCGGTCGTCGATGGTGGTGATCGGCTCGCACGGCGTGCGCAGCACTGGGTCGGGGACGATCCGGATGTCTCGCATGGCCATGGGTCGATCTTCCCACGAAGAGCACCCGGCAGTCCGCGGTATGCTTTGTACTGACCAGTCAGCCTAGGAGTGTCGATGACTTCATCCCATGTCTCTCGGAGCAGTGCCCGTGCCGCCGTCGAGACCACCAGCCACCCCGCGGTCCGCGCGCAGAACCTCTCGCTGCACACGCGGCGCGGAGTCGTGTACGGCCCTGTGGACCTCACGATCGAGCCGGGCACCCTCACCGTCGTCCAGGCCCCGCAGGGTGGAGGTCGCAGCAGCCTGCTCCTGACCCTCGCCGGGCGGATGCGTCCCGACTCGTCGTCACGACTGACCGTGCTCGGCGAACGGCTGCCCGCCGGCACCCGCCGGGTCCAGCGACGTAGCGCGATCGCCGGGTTCGCCGGCATCGACCAGCTCGACGACTCGGTGACCGTGGCGGACGCGGTCCGCGAACGGCTCACCTGGATGTCCCCCTGGTACCGCCGGGTACCCCGTCCCGACCAGGCCACCGTGGACGCGCTCATCGCCCCGGTCTTCGGACCCCGCCCGCACCCGCGCGCCGCCACCGTGATCTGGGACCTCGATGAGGTCGACTCCATGCTGCTGAGGATCGCGCTGGCGTTCGCCAGCCGGCCCGAGCTGCTCGTGGTCGACGACATCGACCAGGTCCACGACGACCAGCGGCGCCAGACCCTCTGGTCGTGCCTCGAGGCGCTCGCAGCGACCGGCACGACCGTCGTCGCCTCGATCGCCTCGCTGGACGAGGTCTCGCGCATGAGCTGGCAGACGCCACCCGCGCAGGTCTCCCTCGCCTCCGGCCCACACGCCATCCCCGCCTGACCCTCCCCACCCAAGGACTCCCCCGTGCTCTCCCTCACCACCACCGGCACCGAGCTGCGTCGCTTCCGTCGCGGCATCCTGCCGAAGGCCGCCGTCGCGGCGATGATCCTGATCCCGCTGCTCTACGGCGCGCTGTACCTCTGGGCCTTCTGGGACCCGACCGGCCGCATGGACCGGCTCCCGGTCGCCCTGGTCAACGCCGACGTCGGCGCCACCAACGACGGAGCGGCCGTCCACGCCGGCGACGACGTCACGCAGCAGCTCGTGGACTCCGGCGACCTGGACTGGGTCAAGGTGGACGCAGACACCGCGCAGGCAGGCGTCAAGGCCGGCGACTACTACTTCGCCGTCACCATCCCCGCCTCGTTCTCCTCCGATGTCGTCTCGGCCGGCGGGGACAACCCGACCTCGGCCCGCATCGATGTGACGTACAACGACGCCAACTCCTTCCTGGCGAGCACGCTGGGCAAGAGCGCGATGGCCCAGGTCCGTGACGCCGTCGCCGAGTCGATCGGCCAGCAGCAGGTGGACCAGGTGCTCGTCGGCCTCGGCTCGGCCCGCGACGGGTTCGCCCAGGCCAGCGACGGTGCCATCACGCTCGCCACCGCCTCCGGACAGCTGGCCGACGGCGCCCACCAGGTCGCCGACGGTGCCAGTACGGCCGCCACCGGGGCCACGAGCCTGGCGGCCGGGGCCGCGCAGGCGGCCAGCGGCGCCTCAGCGCTGGCCACCGGCGCGACGAGCCTCGACTCCGGCGCCGCGACTCTCGCCACCGGAGCGGGCACGGCCGCGACGGGCGCCGCCGCGCTGTCCACCGGTGCCGGTCAGCTCGCGGCCGGGGCGAACGACGCCTCCGCATCGGCCGCGAAGCTCGCGGCCGGGGCGTCGACGGTCGCCGCCGGGGTCGATGCGACCAAGACGAACGTCTCGGCGCTCGCCGGCAACCTCGGGACCTTCTCCACGAGCCTGCCGAGCCTCATCGGCTACCTGCAGACGCGCGCAGCATCCGGTGACAAAGAAGCCGCCACCCAGCTCACGACCCTCATGACCAACGTCTCCACGCTGCCGACCGCTGACAAGACCACCGCGATGCTGACGGACCTGTCATCGCTCGACGCCGGTGCCGCTCAGGTGGCCGCCGGCGCGAGCGCGCTGTCCACCGGGCTCGGCACCTTGTCGACCAAGACCTCCGAGCTGTCGACCGGGGCGTCCTCGCTGGCCACCGGGACCCACCAGGTCGCCTCCGGCGCATCCGCGCTCGCCACGGGCGCCGACTCGCTGTCCACCGGGGCGACCCAGCTCGCGGCCGGCACCGCGACGCTGTCGACCGGCGCCTCCGACCTGTCGACCGGCGTCCAGAGCCTGTCGTCAGGGGCCTCCCAGGTCGCCGACGGGACCACCCAGGTGACCACCGGCGCGCAGACCCTCGGCACCTCGCTCGCCGGCGGTACGACCGCGATCCCCGACGACAGCTCGGCCGCCCGCACCCAACGGGCCGCCACCATCTCCGACCCCGTGACGCTGTCCACCAGCGACATCGCGAAGGCCGAGGGCTTCGGTGAGGGATTCGCACCGTTCTTCCTCTCACTGGCCCTGTTCGTCGGATCGCTCATCACCTGGCTGCTGCTGCGCCCCGTGCCGAGCCGTGCGCTCGCCGGACCCGCGAGCAACCTGCGCGTCACCCTTGCGGGCTACCTGCCGGCTGCGGCGATCGGTGCGCTCCAGGTGACGGTCATGCTCACCGTGATCCACGTCGGGCTCGGATTGTCGATGGCCTCCGCCTGGGGCACGGTCGCGCTGACCCTGCTCGTCGCGGCCGCCTTCATCGCGCTCCAGCAGATGCTCCTCGCCCTGCTCGGGGGTGCGGCGGGCAAGGTCGCGATCCTCGCGGTCCTCATGCTGCAGCTCGCGTCCTCGGGCGGCACCTACCCCGTGGAGACCACCCCGCTGTTCTTCCGGGTGATCCACCCGCTGCTTCCGATGAGCTACGCCGTCACGGGGCTGCGGCACACCATCACGGGCGAGCTCGGGGCGGCCGCGCTCTGGCAGTCCGTCCTCGTCCTGGTCGGGGTGCTGATCGGCTCGCTGGCCATCACCGTGTGGCGCACCGGACGCCTGCGGAGCTGGACGATGGCCCGTCTGCACCCAGCGCTGTCGCTCTAGGATCGGGCGCACCATGAGCGCAACCCGCGAACAGATCCTCATCGCAGCACTCGCCCTGGCCGCGGACCAGGGGGTGGCGGCGACCTCGGTCGACGACATCGCCACCAGGGCGCGCGTCGCGAAGGGGAGCGTCTTCTACAACTTCGGCACGAAGTCGGCGCTCTTCGAGGCGATCCTGTCCGAAGGGGTGGCGCGGCTCAACAACCACCTGCGCGACGCGACGGCCGGGCTCCATGGGCGCCCGGCCGTCGAGGCCCTCGTCGGTGAGCTGCTGGAGCGCATCCGCGAGAACCCGGACCTCGCGAAGTTCGCGGTCGCGGAGATGTTCCGCACCGGTCGCGACTGGCAGGACTCGATCCGCCAGGTGCGCGAGCAGGTGATCGAGTCGATCGCCGAGATCGTCGCCGACGCGTGGCCGGACCGGGACCCGGCGCTCACGGCAGCGGCCATCTTCGGGGCCACGCTCGTGACGGGTCTGGTCTGGTTGGTGTTCGAGCCCGAGCGCGAGATCGAGCAGGTGCGCACCGCGATCCTGCAGACGATCGTGTGACGACCTGCCGGTGACACGACGAAGCCCGGGGCGGTGTGACCGCTCCGGGCTTCGTGTGCCGAGGGGACGGGCTGTCAGCCCAGGTCGGCGCGCTGCGTCGGGATGCCGGTGAGGAGCTGACGAACCTCGTCCTCGTGGAACCGGCGGTGACCGCCGAGGGTCCGCACGGCGGAGAGCTTGCCGGCCTGCGCCCACCGGGTCACGGTCTTGGGGTCCACCCGGAACAGGACCGCGACCTCGCCAGGGGTGAGGAGGTTGCCCTGGGAGAGGGGGGACTCGGTGATGGAAGTGCGCATCTGAACCGCTCCAGTCGTTCGGTAGCTCGGCCGACCACGTGGGTCCCGAAACTTTGCGTCCCCACCTCGCGGTGGGTTTGCCCTTGTCGCTGACGGGGGAACTATGCCCGGTTCGTGACCATGTGCGCAAGCCGCCGACGACCCTGAGGACCGGGTGAAACGCGTAGATATGGGTGTTTGCACCTAAGAGTGCTGGCCAGGGCCCGGAGCGCGGGCCTTCGACGCGTTCGCCGGGTCGCCCAAATGGAGCAGAACGACACGGATCGGACAGCTCGACCGGAGCCGTCGCCCCCGGGGCCCACCGACGTCCGGACTCACCACCCCCACGAGGAGTCGGCGTGCGGAGGGGGGCACTCGGTGGCGCCGTCCGGGAGCTTCTCGAAGTGCCAGATCTCGTTCGCGTAGGTCTGGCACAGCCCGAACTCCAGCCCGTGCTGAGCCAGCCAGTAGGCGCCCTTCGTCTGGCCGACATCGATCGCCAACCCCTGGACGTGGGAGGACCGTTCCGGCGGCAGGACCCAGCGATGCGCCTCGGCCGGATCCCCGTAGCGCTCGAGCGCCTGGTCGACGAGCGCCTGCTGATCCCGCGCCGACCGCCATCCGGAGGTGATCTCGAGCGGCACGCCGTCCGCGTCCGCAGCCTGCTGGGCCACGGCGAACCGCCGGGCGAGCTCGGTGTCGAGCGCGGTCGCCGCCGAACCCGGCGCCGCATCGCCCCCGCCGCCCGCGGGCGTCGTCCCGCTCCGGACGGCGCCGAGCACGAGGAGCATCGCCATGATGGCCACCAGAGGAATCGCGATGGCCAACGCCCGCCCGTGGCGGGCGCGCGCTCGGCTCGCCGGGCGCCCAGTTCGAGGTGTCTGCATGTCCTCCAGGGTGCCCAGCCGCGCTGGGCGTCCACATCAACCCTGGAGCCCACCGCGGCGGCTCGTCCGGCCAGCCGACCGGGGCCCGAGCCGCGACCCTAGGGGGACCCGGCACCGCACGATGGACCAGACCTGCTCGCCGGTGGGCCGGTCGCACGACGCGACGGGGCCACGATGCGGTCGCCTGCGGCTAGGCGACGAGGTGTCGCACAGCGTCCAGCAGCGACTCGGGCGTCTCGAGCTGCGGCACGTGCCCGGCGCGCTCGAGCAGGACGAACCGCGCTCCGGGGATGGCCGCAGCGTAGGCGCGACCGTAGTCAGGGTCGGCGATCCGGTCGGCCTCGCCCCAGAGCACCAGGACCGGCACGTCGACCGACCCCAGCCGCGACGCCAGTCCGGCGTCAGACATGGTGGCGCCGTAGACGCCGAGGGCCTCGCGGTTGCCCAGTGCGATCTGCCGCGCGGCCGGCGGGAGTGTCGCGAGGTCCGGGATCACAGCCCGCGACGGGTCGTAGTAGCTGTGCTCAGCGATCTGCGCGGGGGTGAGCGAGAAGAAGTCGACCACCGGATGCCCTGCGACGTCGATCCCGACGGCGTCGACGAGCACGACCCGACCGACGCGGGCTGAGTGGCGCAGGGCGAGCTCGGCAGCGATCCAGCCGCCGATCGAGTTGCCGATCACCGTGACGTCGTCGAGGTCGAGCGCATCCAGCAGAGCGGCGTAGAGCTCGGCGAGCCCGGCGATCGTCGTGAGCGCTCCGGGCCGAGGGGTGCCCCCGAAACCAGGGTGCACCGGGGTGATCACCCGGGCTCCGACCCGTCCGGCGAGGAGATCGGCGAAGCCCGCGACGGACGCCGGACCTGCGCCGCCGTGCAGCAGGAGGACGGGGCGACCGCTGCCGCGCTCGTCGATGGTGATCGGGACCTGGCCTGCGGCGGTCGTGATGGCGAGGGGTGATGCGGTGCCCATGCGGCGCTCCTTCTGATCGCTGCCCTCAGCCCTGCGCTGACGGTCCCGTGCTGACGAGCGGGGTGACCCCGCCTCATCGGTGACCTTAGATCAACATATTGATATAAACAAGTTGTCCTGAGGGGCTACGATCTGCCGCATGGCGATGACGGCGCAGCAGCTCGGGCAGGCGGTCAAGCGACTCCAGGTCACGCACCATCGGGCCGGGAACGACGCCCTTCGGCCCCTCGGCCTCTCGATCGTGCAGTGGGACGCGCTCCGTCACCTTGCGGCGCACCCGGGCGCCTCGCTGCACGACATCGCCGTCCGCACGTTCCAGACCGACCAGGCCTTCGGCACCCTCGCGACGCGCATGGAGGCTCGCGGCCTCATCCGTCGCACGACCGGCCCCGGGCGTGCGATCCGTCCCGAGCTCACCGCCGAGGGCGAGCGGGTGCTCGCGGCGGGTACGGACGCGATGGACCGGATCCTGCGTGGATCGTTCGAACGCCTGTCGCCGAGCGAGCGAGCGGCGTTCGGGGACATGCTCGCCCGGCTGGTCGACGACGCCCCGGGCGCGGGCGCGTCGTCGTCCGACGACCGGAGCGGGTCCGAGGATCGGCCAGGGGTGGGCCAGGTGGGGCTTGAACCCACGACCGACGGATTATGAGTCCGCTGCTCTGACCGGCTGAGCTACTGGCCCCGGCGGGGCCGAGCCTACCGGGGGCGAACCGTCGCCCGGCCTGGGTACCGTGAGGCTGTGGCCCTCCTGCATCGTCTCCCCCGGCTACCCGACGACCAGCGCTCCCGGCTCGACCGGGCCGACCGTCGGGCGGTGCTGGCCACCACACGCCTGAACGACGACCGGTGGGCGGCCGCAACCCGGCGCGCGCTCTACGTGCTGTCCGACGACACCGTCCGACGCTGGTCGTGGTCGCAGATCGATCACGGCCGCCTGGACCCCGAGACCGGGCAGCTGGAGGTCCGGCTGGTCACCTCGGCCACGTTCACGCTTCCGCTGCTCGACTCCGCCACCAGCAGGCCGTTCGCCGTGACGTTCCGCGAACGCGTGCAGTCCTCGGTGGTCCACGCGACGCAGGTCCAGGTCCCCGGGTCGGGCACCGTCCAGGTGGCGTTGCGCCGCGACGAGGACGGCGCCCTGTTCACCCAGGTGATCGGGGACGGCCGGGTCGACCTGACCGATGCGCGGGTCACCGCGGTGCTCGACGAGGCCGAGGCGCGGGTGCGCGAAGCGGCCGGGCTGACCGACTGACCCCGCGCCCCGACCCGGACCCGTCGGGGCGCGCGATCCGGCTTCGGCACGGGAACCAGAAGGGCCCCGACCGACTCTCGTCGACCAGGGCCCTCGCTGCTCCCCCATCTGGACTCGAACCAGAAACCCTTCGATTAACAGTCGAATGCTCTGCCAATTGAGCTATGGGGGATCGCGGTCGCCAACTCTAGCAGCCCCTCACCGGTGACCCGGCACACGCGGGGCGTGACCGCGCAGCGCTCCGGTCGCCTCTGTCGAACGCCCAGGTCAGGGGCTTGCAGATGCGCCGCGGCGAGGGGCGTGCCTACGGTCGTGGCGTCCACGTCAACGAGTCGAGAGGGGCGCCGCCATGGGTCTGGACGACAAGGTCAAGCACGCCGCCGAGGAAGCGCAGGGCAAGGCCAAGGAGGGCTGGGGGAAGCTGACGGACGACGAACGCCTCGAGGCCGAGGGCAAGGCCCAGCAGACCGCAGCGGACCTCAAGCAGGCCGGGGACGACGTCAAGGACGCCTTCTCCTGATCGAGCGCCGCCGGCCCATCCGCCCCCCAGCGGACGGGTCGGCGGCTTGAGGGGCGCCGCACCGACGGGTGCTGCGCTCGACCGGTGACACCGCCCGGTCAGCGCCCGGTCACGGTCCACCGCCCCGCGGCCAGGTCCAGCAGCCGGGGCAGGATCACGTCGCCGTGGGCGCGCAGACCGTCGTGCAGGTACTCGTTGGTGACCCATACCTGGCTGTTCCCGACCGCGGCGGCAGTGCCCAGCGCGAGGTCGAGGTCCACGTAGGGGTCGTCGTAGTACTGGATCGCGGCCACCGGGACGTCGTTGGCCGCCAGGCGGTCGACGTCGTACAAGGTCGGCCACCAGGGGCGTCCGGCCAGCTCGTGCGCCACGTCCCGGAACGGGCGCAGCGCCGGGATCTGCTCGTAGACCCAGGGGAAGAACGCCTCACCGGTGAGCTGGAGCGGCCGGGCCGCGATGTCGAGCTCCGGGTGTCGCTCACGCTCGGCCTGGGCAGCCCAACCACCGTCCCGGGGACCCTGGTGGTAGATGGCCTCCTGGAGCACGGCGTACAGCGGGTTGGTGTCGAACGCCGTCTCGTGGACCACATGGGCCGCGAACGCCGCGCTGGGCGTGCCGTCGTCGTCGAGGGCGGTGTCCAGCGCCCAGTGCAACCGGTCCAGCCCGTCACCCATGCCGAACGACATGCCGAGCAGCTGGAGCCGTTCGACGCTCAGGTCGGTGCCGTCGGGCAGCCGCACCCCGTCGGCCCGGTCGGCGACCAGACCGAGGATCCCGACGTCGGCCGGGTAGCGGCGCGCCAGCTCGCGGTTGCGCGCGGCCTGACGGGCGAAGGTCGCGGCGTAGACGTCCTCGGCCGACGCCGTCAGGCCCGGCAGCCCGCCGGTGACCAGGCACGCCGTGAGGGCCTCGGGATGGCGCGACAGGTAGGCCATCGTGATGAAGCCGCCGTAGGACTGACCGAGCGTGGCCCAGCGCCGCCCGCCGCACACGGTGGCGCGCAGGTGCTCGGCGTCCTGCACGATCGCGTCCGCGCGGTAGCACGCCAGGCGGTCGGCGGCGGCGGGCACCTCCCCGAACCCGGCCAGGCTGCGCGCGTCGACGCGGGAGGACCGTCCGGTGCCCCGCTGGTCGAGCAGGACCACCCGGTGGGTCCTCAAGGCAGTGGTCCACCAGCCGCCGCCGGGCATCGGACGAGGACCGGCGCCGCCGGGGCCGCCCTGCAGGAACAGCAGCAGGGGGAGGTCCTCGCCGTCACGAGCCGGGTCGACCAGCTCACGGGCGAACAGCTCGATCGTCCCGAAGCGCTGGGGATCGGCCCAGTCGACGGGGACCTGCAGGCGGTGGTCGCGAACGTGGAAGCCGGTCATCTGCGTGCTGGTGCTCACGGGGCCAGGTTACGACTGCGCCTCCAGCAGCCCTGTGAGCAGCAGCTCGACCGCGCGTTCGATCCGCGGCCCCACCTGGTCGAACTCCGCTGGACCGGCGGCCGCCCGGATCAGCTCCATGGTGACCACGGCGCTGACGAGGTGGGCCACCTCGGCGGTGTCGACGCCTGGGCGGGGCCGGGCGTGCGCGCTCAGCAGATCGGCGAGCGTGGCCTCGAGGACCGTCAGGTGCTCGACCGCGAGCAGCCGCAGGTCGGGCGGGCCGAAGAGCGTCTCCCGCTGGTACGCCCGGAGGTTCTGCGGGTGGGTCGCGCCCTCGGCCACCAGCGGCTCGACGATCGCCGCGATGGCCAGCCCGGTCGAGGCACCGTGGTCGACGAGCGCCACAGCCCGGCGCAGGCCCTCGTCGAGCCGGTCGTTCATCACATGGACCAGGAGCGCCGGCTTGGACCCGGCGTGCCGGAACAGGGTGCCCATACCCACGCCGGCCGCCTGGGCGACCTCACGGGTGGTCACCGCGTCGTACCCGTGCTCGGCGAACAGCTCGGTGGCCGCCGACAGGATCCGCGCCCACCGCTCGGCCTTGGCCAGCTCGCGCCGGTCCGGGGTCATCGTCGCCTCACGAACAGGACCTTAGTCCGGGTATGCTGAAAAGCGGAGCGCGCTCCGCTTCC
>JAHIJU010000189.1 GCA_018898235.1 Actinomycetota bacterium
GACGCCCTGCAGGAACTGCGTGTAGTAGGGGTTCGTGAGCACGAGGTCGAGCTGCTGGGGCAGCAGCAGGCCGAGGCTGCTCGTGCGCCGGGTGCGCAGCATCCGGGCAGCCGGGTCCTGGGCGTAGCCCAGCTCCTCGGCGGCGGCCAGGATGTGCCGCAGCGTGGTCTCCGACAGCCGCGAGCTGTCGTTGAAGGCGAACGAGACCGCGGTCTTCGACACGTGGGCCGCATCCGCCACGTCCTGCATCGTGACTCGCCGCTGCCTCATGCCTCACGGCCTCCTGCCCCGTCGCCCGTCTCCAGCAGGACGGCGCTGGCGGGACCGACCCGAACGGTACCGGCCACCGACGAGGGCGCATCGGCGACCCGCCCGTGCAGCACCCGCCACACGGCGTCCGGCACCGCGCCGACGAGTCCCGCCAGGTCCACGTCGAGTGCCTCCGCACCCCGGTTGACCAGCACGACCGCGGTCACCGTCCGGTCGCGTCGGATGAGGGCGAGCGCCTCCGAACCGAGGGCCACCGCCTGCTGGTCCCCGCGCCGCAGAGCCGCGCTGGACCGCCTGGCGGTCGACAGCCCGCGCACCGCCTCGTGGAGCTCGCGGTCCCACCGGTCGCGGTCCCACACCATCGGGCCGCGGCAGCCCGGGTCGTTCTCGCCGGTCATCCCGACCTCGTCGCCGTAGTAGACCATCGGCGCGCCCTGCGCCCCGAACAGCAGCGCGTAGGCCAGCGCGGTGGCGGCCCGGTCGCCGTGGTGGCGGGTCAGCACCCGTTCGGTGTCATGGCTGCCCAGCAGGTTGAGCATGGCCGGCCGTGCAGCCGCCGGCACCCGGTCCCACAGCGTCGTGAGGCCGTCGACCACGGCCGGCGCGCCCAGGCTCCGGTCGGCCGTGAACGCCAGCACCAGGTCACGGAAGGTGTAGTTCATGGTCCCGTCGGCCGTGTCACCGGCCAGCCACTGCTCGGGCTCGCGCCACTCCTCGGCCACGATGTAGAGCTCGGGGTCGAGGCCCTTGACCGTCTCGCGGAACCGCCGCCAGAACGGCATCGGCACGAAGTACGGCACGTCCAGCCGCCAGCCGTCGATCCCCTCGCCGATCCAGTGCCGGGCCACCTCGAGGTGGTGCTCACGCACCTGCGGGTTGAACACGTTCCACTTGGGCAGGTACCAGCAGCCCGAGCACGTCTTGTAGTTGGGCTCCGGCTCCTCGACCACCGGGAAGTCGGCCACCGAGAACCAGTTCACGTACGGCGACTGCGCCTCGCGCTCGATGACGTCGGCGAACGCATGGTGGCCGATGCCGCAGTGGTTGAGCACCGCGTCGAGCACCACCCGCAGCCCGCGCTCGTGGGCCGCGGCGATGAACCGGCGGAACGTCCCCGCGTCGCCCAGCCGGTGGTCGATCGCGAAGTAGTCGACCGCGTCGTACCGGTGGTTGGTCCGTGCCTCGAAGATCGGTGTGAGGTACAGCGCGGTGACGCCGAGGTCGACGAGGTGGTCGAGGTGGTCGATGATCCCGGCCAGGTCCCCGCCGACGAAGTTGTCCCGGGTGGGCTCGGCGCCCCACGGCTCGACGTCCGGGGGGTCCAGGGCGGGGTCCCCGTTCGCGAACCGCTCGGGGAAGATCTGGTAGAACACCGCATCGGCCAGCCACGACGGGACGGTCGGTGTGGTCGGTTCCTGTGTGGTCATCTCAGTCCTTGAGTCCGGTCATCGCGATGCCCCGCACGAGCAGCCGCTGGAAGGCCATGAACACCGCCATCGCCGGCAGGGTCGCCATGACCGTGCCCGCCATGAGGTAGTTCCAGGAGGTGCCGTAGCGCCCCTCGAACGAGGCCAGCCCGATCTGGATGGTGCGCATCTGGTCGGAGTTGGTGACGAGCAGCGGCCACAGGAAGTCGTTCCAGGCGAACAGGAAGCTGAAGATCGCCAACGTCGCGAACGCCGGGGTCGACAGCGGCACCATGATCCGCACGAACGTCCCGGCCCGCGAACAGCCGTCGATCCGGGCCGCGTCCTCCAGCTCCTGCGGGATCCCGGCGAAGTACTGGCGCAGCAGGATGATGCCGAACACATCGGCCAGCCGCGGCACGATGAGCCCGGCATAGGTGTCGATCCAGCCGAAGCCCGCGACCAGCGAGTACGCCGGGATCACGGTGACGAACGTCGGGACCAGCAGCATGGCCAGCAGCAGCACGAACAGCGGGTCGCGCGCCGGGAACCGGAAACGGGCGAACGCGTAGGCCGCGAGCGCGTCGAGCACCAGATGGCCCAGCACGATCCCGGCCGCCATCACCAGGCTGTTGAGGTAGTAGCGCCCGAACGGGGCGGCGGCCCAGGCGTGCGCGTAGTTCTCCCAGTGCCAGGACG
Organism: Actinomycetota bacterium; assembly: GCA_018898235.1. Lineage (GTDB taxonomy): Bacteria > Actinomycetota > Actinomycetes > Actinomycetales > Cellulomonadaceae > Cellulomonas. The sequence continues at coordinate 2,376 of JAHIJU010000189.1, forward strand.
TGGGCAGCACGCTCGTGCTCGTGTAGGTCTGCGCCCGGGTCTGCAACGACGTGGTGAACATCCACAGGAACGGGACGACGACTGTCACCGACCCGGCGATGAGCACGGCGTGCCGGGCGAGGGTGGCGGTGCGGCGGCTCATCGCAGGCTCGACCTCCCCGAACCGGACACCCGCCACTGCATGAGCGTCACCCCGAGCACCAGGAAGAGCGTGGTGAAGGCGATCGCCGTGCCGTAGCCGAAGTGGCCGAGCCGGAACGCCTCGCGGTACATGAACATGCCGAGCACCTCGGTTCCCCCGCGCGGTCCGCCGCCGGTGAGCACGTAGACCAGGTCGAACGACTGGAACGTGGTGATGAGCGCCTGGACGACGACGAAGAACGTGATCGGCCGCAGCAGGGGCACGGTGATGAGGCGCAGCCGCTGCCAGGTCCCGGCACCGTCGAGC
>JAHIJU010000190.1 GCA_018898235.1 Actinomycetota bacterium
CCGGCTTCTCGAACGGCTCGCGGCGCACCCGCAGGTGGTCCTCCAGCGGTCCGCGACCGTTCTCCATGAGGCCCTGGTTGCCGACGATCCGCACGTAGTTGCCGTGCCCGCGCAGGTCGTACTGCAACAGCTTGACGATCGCTCCGTTGTCCATCGTCAGCACGATCATGCTGGCGGTGTCCATGCGGCGCACCGTGCGGGCCTTGTTCGCATCCTCCGGGTCGTGGGCGATGACGAAGCCGGAGACCTTGACCGGCGTGGTGTCGGTGACGAACATCACCGGGGCCAGCGAGTGCGAGCAGTAGTAGGTGACCGGCAGCCAGTTGCGCCAGTGGTCGGGGCTCATCGCGATGGAGTTGAACAGGTGCGCCGAGATGGGGTGCACGTACTCCCCCTCGCCGTAGCGGAAGTCGCCGATGGCGCCCTCCTGGTACAGCCGGCGCATCTCCTGGTTGTAGGCCATGTACGGGTAGTTGTCCGCGAACATGTAGATGAGCCCGGACTTCTCGACCTCGCGCACCAGCGCGGCGCCCTGGGCGGGGGTGAACGAGGCTGCGGTCTCGCTCATCACGTGCTTACCGGCCCGCAGCGCCTTGATCGCGAAGTCGGCGTGCTCGTGGAAGTAGTTGGCGAGCACGACGGCATCCATGTCGTGCTCGAGGAACTTCTCGAACTCGGTGTAGGTGGCCACGCCGTGGGCGGCGCCGAACTCGACGAGCCGTTCCTCCCAGGTGTCGCAGATCGCGACCAGCTCCATCCCGACGATGGGCGTGGACTGGTCGATGAAGGTCTGCCCCCGTCCCAGACCGACGACGCCGACACGGATGGGACGCGGGTGCGTCATGACTCGACTCCTTGCTGCGGGGTGGTGAACTGCGAGGTCGTGAACTGCGGGGTGGTGAGGTGCGGGGATGACGGGCCGACGCCCAGGTGGTCCAGCACGGCCCGGGCCACCTGTTCGAGGCTGCCCGGCCCGGCCGGCGTCTGCCCGACGGTGTAGCTGGGACGTGCGTACGCCGATTCCGGCGGCAGGTAGAACGCACCCGCTCCGTTGGTGAGGTTGGCGATGAGCACCGGGCGGGGGGCCAGCGCGGCGCGCAGGGTCTGCGCCAGCCACGAGTACGCCTCGCCGGGGTGGGCGACGACGACGGCCTCGCCGAGCTGCCACACCCAGACCGGGTAGTCGATCCAGGCGTCCTGCCCGGCGGCGTGGTCGACCGCCACCGCGCGCGCGGCCCGTTCGGCCCGCACATGCTCGGGCAGCGGCTCGGCGACCGGCGCCCCGGGCGGGGTGCGGCGGGCGAGCCGCACGGTCAGGACCTGGCTGGAGACGTCCCGGCGCACCGGGGTCGGGAGGGGTTCCCAGACGCCCAGCGGCGCCCCGGACTCGACCACCCCGGCCAGCTGCAGCCGCTGATCCGCCGGGTCCATCAGCGTGAGGGTCGCCCGGACGGCCAGCGCGAGAGCCTGCCCCGCGCGGTCGGCGTCGGCCGGGTCGGCCGAGTACTGGTGGGCCGGTGCCAGCTCACCCGAGGCGCCCTGGACGAACAGACACAGCGCACCGGGGACGGCGACCTCCACGTCCTCACGCAGCGCGCCGACATAGTCCGGGGACAGCAGCCGGTTGCCCCAGCCGAGCACGGTCGCGTGGCAGGCGTAGCCGACGAGGACGGCGATCGGGCTCCCGTCCTGGCCGGTCACCCGCCCGACGAGCACGGTGGTGTCGGCCGGGGCGCCCTGCTCCCAGCCCACCACCTGACGTCCGTCGAGGTCCTGGTCACGGTCGACGGCCAGCGCGCTGGCACCGGTCCCCCAGCTGAGCACGGCGGGGCGGGCACCGGCCAACGCCTCCTGGGTGGCCTGCGCACAGCGCTGCGCGATGAGCGCGAGGTGCCCGGCGATGTACTCACCGCCGGTCTTCACGGCCTGCCGGGTACAGGGAGCGGCCGCCGAGTGCGTGTGGGTGGAGTGCAGCAGCAGGTCTGCAGGTGAGAGAGCGCAGCGGCGCGCGACGGCATCCCGGACCAGGAGCTCGTCCTGAGGGTCGGCCCATTCGCACACGTCGAGGCTGAGCAGGACCCGGGCGGTGCCGTCGTCGTCGACCACGGCCAGCGCGGTCGCCGTCAGTGGCCGATGGACGCCGTCGGCCGTCTCGTGCTGTGAGGCTCCCCACAGGTGGTTGCGGATGCCGATCGGTGGCGTGATGTCGGCCCGGGCCACCCCGATCCGGGCGTGCAGGTCGCCGTCTGGACCACTCATCGCGCACCTCCCGCCTCAGTCTGACAAGCCGACGCTAGGCGCTAACTTGTCAGAGGACAAGTCTCTGACTCAGTTGACCGCTCTGGTTCCCCGGACTACTGTTCCGCCCACTATCCGATGGCACCGCGGCCACTCCGCGGCAAGGAGGTCGGTACCCAGTGAGCCCCTCGACGACACCCGCCCCGCGACGGTCCTTTCGGTCTGTCCCGCGCACCCGCAGGCGCGTCCTCGGCGCCGTTGCCGCGACCGGAGCAGCCCTGCTGGCTCTGAGCGCCTGTACCTCGGGCGGGGCCTCTCCGTCCGCGTCCGCATCGAGCGCCGCACCGTCGAAGTTCACCGTCGGCACCAGTGCCTCGGTCAGCAACCTCAACCCGAACAAGGCCGTCGACCAGGCCCAGCTGCAGATCCTCAACCTCATCGGCGGGACCCTCACGGTCTTCAACGCCGACTACTCGGACGTCGACCCCGGCCTGGCGACCTCCTGGGACGTCAGCGACGACGGCCTGACCTACACGTTCCACATCGGCAGCGGCCTGAAGTTCTCCGACGGCACCGACCTGACCGCCAAGGACGTCGCCGCCACCCTCAACTGGGTGATCACCGACCAGGGCTCGTACAACGCCGGCATGGTCTCCCACTGGGCGGGCGCCGCCCAGACCGACGACTCCACCGTCGTGCTCACGCTGAAGACCCCGCAGCAGTCGGTGCTCTCACTGCTGGCCGACCCCGAGATCGGCACGATCCTGCCGGCGGACAAGCTCGGCAACGACGAGTTCTACGTCAAGCCGATCTCGGCCGGGCCGTACATGCTCAAGTCGTTCGACCCGACCAACGGGAACACGACGCTGGTCCTGAACCCCAACTGGACCGGCGCCAAGCCGGCCGTGCCGCAGATCAAGTTCGTCTACATCCAGGACTCCAACACCCGCGGCGTCCAGCTCAAGGGCGGCTCGATCGACCTCGCCGAGAACATCCCGCCGAACACGCTGACCCAGTTCA
>JAHIJU010000191.1 GCA_018898235.1 Actinomycetota bacterium
AGCCGGGGTGGTGGCCATGTGCTGGTCGACGGCGTGGAAACCGGCGAGCAGATCCTCGAACGCCTCACGGCCCAGGGCGATCACCAGGCTGGTGCCGATCGCCGAGTCCACCGAGTAGCGCCCGCCGACCCAGTCCCAGAAGCCGAACGCGTTCGCCGGGTCGATGCCGAAGGCCGCGACCTTGTCGAGCGCCGTCGAGACCGCGACGAAGTGCGCGGCCACGGCGGCGGCGCGGGCGGTCTCGGTGTCCTCGATCCGGCCCTCGGCCACGAGCGTGTCGAGCAGCCAGGTGCGGGCCAGGCGGGCGTTGGTGAGGGTCTCGAGGGTGCCGAAGGTCTTGGACGCGACGATGAACAGCGTGGTCGTCGGGTCGAGGTCGGCGACCGTCTCGGCCAGGTCCGTCGGGTCGATGTTGGAGACGAACCGGCAGGTCAGGCCGTCCTTGACGTACGGCTCGAGGGCCTCGTAGACCATCACGGGGCCGAGGTCGGACCCGCCGATGCCGATGTTGACGACCGTGCGGATCGCCTCGCCGTTCACCCCGGTCCAGGCGCCGGTGCGCACCTTCTCGGCGAACGCGTAGACCTTCTCCAGCACCTCGTGGACATCGGCGTCGACCTGCTGCCCGTCCACCACGAGCGGCGGCTGCGCGCCGGCCGGGCGGCGCAGTGCGGTGTGCAGCACGGCGCGGTCCTCGGTGACGTTGATGTGTTCACCCGCGAGCATCGCGGCGTAGCGGTCGGCCACCCCGGTCTGGGCGGCCAGGTCGAGCAGCAGCTCGACGGTCCGGTCTGTCACCAGGTTCTTGGACAGGTCGACGTGCAGGTCGGCCAGCTGGAAGGTCAGCCGTTGTGCCCGCTCGGGGTCGGCGGCGAACCAGCCCCGCAGGTCGGGGGTGAGGGCGGCCTGGTGCTCGGTGAGCTGCTGCCAGGCGGGCGTGGTCGTGGGATCGATCGGCGTCGTCACGGGTTCACCGTACTTTCCGTGCGCACCCCAGCACGAGGACGTCGGGCCGGGGCGGTGCGCGGGCCCCCGCACACCGGCGACGATGGGGGCATGGGCCGGGTGACGTGCATGGGACTGACCACGCTCGACGTCGTCCAGGTGGTCGATCGGCTGCCCGGACCCGACGAGAAGCTGGTCGCCTCCGACGGCTGGGTGGCGTTCGGCGGACCGGCGGCCAACGCGGCCGCGACGAGCGCCGGGCTGGGCGCGGCGACCCGTCTGGTGACGGCTCTGGGGACCGGGCCCGTGGCCGATCTGGCCCGGGCCGGGCTGGCGGCTGCCGGGGTCGAGGTCGTGGACCTGGCGCCGGACGTCGCGGACCTGCTCCCGGTCTCGTCGGTGCTGGTCAGCGGCCGAGCGCGGGCTGTGGTGTCACGCAACGCGGTGGGCGCACCAGATCTGGCGGAGGCCGCGGCGCGCGTCGACCCGGGGGAGGCGGGAGACGTGCTGCTGGTCGACGGTCACCATCTGGGCGCGGCGCTCGTGGTCGCCCGCCGGGCGCGGTCCGCGGGGGTCCACGTGCTGCTCGACGGCGGCAGCTGGAAGCCGGGGCTCGAGCGACTGCTCGCCTACGTCGACACCGCGGTGCTGTCGGGGGACTTCGTGCTGCCCGGTGGCGCCCGGCCCGGGGCGGTGCTGCCCGGCGACCAGCGGGCTGTGACCGAGGCTCGACCCGCGCCGGCCGAGGGGGTCGAAGCGCTGCTGCTCGCCGTGGCCGCCCTGGGGCCGACGGTCGTGGCGCGGTCGTCGGGGCCGGCCGCGGTGCGGGTGCTGCTCGGGCCGGGGCTCGTCGAGGAGCTGTCGCCCGAGCAGGTTCCGGCCGAGCACGTGGTGGACACCCTGGGCGCGGGCGATGTGCTGCACGGTGCGATGGCTGCGGCTCTCGCCGCCGGTGCCGGACCGCTCGAGGCACTGGCCTCCGGGATCCGGTGCGCCACCGAGTCGGTCCGCCACCGTGGCGCCCTCGCCTGGCTCGGCTGAAACTGGGCAGCTGGGGCCCGGTCCTCGGCGTGTCGGACCTCCCAACCGCCCACTTGCCGGTGCGGCCGGTGCGGCCGGTGCAGCCGGTGCCCGCCCGGGTCCGGGGCTTGCGGGGCCGGACAGCGGGGGCGGCGGGCTGTGAATCGCGCGGATGTCCGACTCGTCACGGTCTGGTCACGATCGCGGCACCCTCTTGACCTCGATTAGTTAGGAAGGTCTACTAACAAATGTGACGACGGCAGCGCAGACGTCGCCCCCCGGGGCGGCACGCAGGGTCGAACGGGCTCTGCGCCCCACGGCCAAGGTGCTGCCCGGCCACGCGCGGGCCCACAACCGGGCGCTCGTCCTCGGCCACCTCTTCCGCACGGGGCCGTCCTCGCGGGCCGACATCGCCCGCAGCACGGGCCTGACCAGGGTCACCGTCTCCGACCTGGTCGGTGAGCTGGTCGATGAGGGCCTGGTCGCTGATCTGGGCGTGCGCACCGAGAACCGGGTCGGCAAGCCGGCCACCCTGGTCGGGATGCGCACGGACGAGCTGGCCATCGTCGCCCTCGACCTCACCGACGACGCCGAGGCGCTCGGGGCGCTGCTGACCCCGCACGGCGAGGTGCTGCTGCGCCGGTCGGTGCCCTGGTCCGGCCGGGCCGGTGCCGCGGCCGTCGACCTCGTCCGCGAGCTGGCCCGTGAGGTGCTCGCGGCTGCCGACCGCCGGGTGATCGGTGCCGGGATCGCTTCCCCGGGCGTCATCGACCCGGACGGCACCGTGGTGCAGGCACCCAACCGCGGTTGGCAGGACGTCCCGCTGGCGGCTCTGCTCACCGAGGCGTTGGGCGTCCCGGTGCACGTGGCCAACGACGCCGACACCCGGGCGCTCGCCGAGTTCACCTACGGCGGCGCGGCCGGCAGCGGCACCCTCGTGCTCACCATCGGAGCCGGTGTCGGCGCAGGCGTCGTCGTGGACGGCGGACTGCTGCGCGGCACCCACTTCGCCGCCGGTGAGATCGGGCACGTCACCGTCGTGGACGCCACGACCGGGGAGCAGCCCTACCCGTGCGCCTGCGGGCGGTACGGGTGCCTGGAGACCGTGCTGTCGGTGCCCGCGCTGCGCCGGCGCACCGCCGGTCTCGACCACGACTCCGCGGCGGCCGCCCTGGCCTCCGCGGGCCGGTTGCTGGGGCTCGCCCTGGCGCCGGTGGTCAGCGTCCTCGACCTCGCGGAGGTCCTGCTCTCCGGTCCGCCGGAGCTGCTGGACGGACCGCTGTTGGCGGCGGCGCTGGACACGCTCCGGGAACGCACGATGCCGGTGATCGGCTCCGGTCTCGTCGTGCGCACCGGATCACTGGGCGAGGACGTGGCGCTCGCGGGCGCGGCGGTCCTGGTCCTGTCGGGCCAGCTCGGGGTCTCGTGAGGACCCCGGGCCGGCCCCTTGCAGGTCGAAAGCTCCACCCGGCGACGCCGTCCGGCACTCGCCTCGAACACGGGAGGAACCCCAACGTGAAGATGCTACGTTTCGCGGCCCTCGGTGCGGCCGCGGCACTCGCGCTCACCGCCTGCAGCTCCGGCGGCGGGACGACGTCGTCGTCCGCCTCAGGGACGCCGGAGGCGGCGACCATCAAGCTGTGGCTCGCGGGCGGTGACACGCCCGACACGCTGCGTGACTACCTCAAGACCGAGTTCGCCAAGCAGAACCCGGGCTCGACCTTGGTCATCGAGCAGCAGGACTGGGGCGACCTGGTGACCAAGCTCACCACGGCGCTGCCCGACAAGGCCAACACGCCCGACGTGGTCGAGCTGGGCAACACCCAGTCCTCGACGTTCACCAACGTGGGGGCGTTCCTGGACATCAGCGACATGTACGACGAGCTCGGCGGCGCCAAGCTGCTGCCCAGCTTCGTCGCGGCCGGTGAGGTCGACGGGAAGAACTACACGCTGCCGTACTACTTCGGCTCGCGGTACGTCTTCTACCGGTCCGATCTGTGGGCCGCCGCGGGCGTGACCGCACCACCGGCCACGCTCGCCGACTTCAACACCGATGTGGCCAAGATCGCCACAGCCGACCCCAAGGGCATCGCGAACCTGTCCGGCTTCTGGCTGGGCGGTCAGGACTGGCGCAACGCGATCTCCTGGATCTTCGCCAACGGCGGGGAGCTCGCGGTGAAGAACGGTGACACCTGGACGTCGACCATGTCCGACCCGAAGACGCAGGAAGGGCTCAAGCAGCTCCAGACGCTGTGGACCACCGCCTCGAAGGCGCCGCGCGACGCGACCGACGCGAACACCTACAACCACCTCAACGACGCCGACTCGGTGGCTGCCACGGACGGCACCACGACGACCTACTCCCTCGACGCGGCAACCATCATGGCGCCGGGCTGGGCGCACTGGTCGATCGGTGACCTGGGGCAGAAGGACGGCAAGGACGTCCGCACCTGGAACGACTCGACCTTCGGCGTCTTCCCGCTGCCCGGTGTGAACGGCGGCTACGCCCCGGTGTTCGCCGGGGGCTCCAACATCGGCATCTCCGCGGCCTCGCAGCACCCCGAGCTGGCCAAGTCGCTCATGAAGATCATCTTCAGCCCGGAGTACCAGCAGATGCTCGGCAAGAACGGCCTGGGCCCGGCGAACGCGGACTACGTGTCCTCGCTCGGTGACGACCAGTTCGCGAAGGCGCTCATCAACTCCGCGCTGAACTCCAAGCTCACCCCGGCGGCCCCGGGCTGGGCGGCACTGGAGTCCAGCAAGAAGCTCGAGGAGTTCTTCCAGAAGATCTCGCAGGGTGCCGACATCGCGGCCACGGCCAAGGAGTTCGACGCGCAAGCCACCCCCATCCTCAACGCCAAGAGCTAACCGCCCCCGCGTCCCCGCTCACCCCCGTTCATCCCAGATTCCGAGGCTGTGCGTGCGCGCAGTCTGCACAGCCTCGGAATCTGGTGGGAGTGGACACCCTGGGGAGCCCCGGAGCGGGGGTGGGGACCGTGCCTGTCCGATGGAGGAGACCTATGTCTGAGGGAAGGAGGGCGATGGGACGTCACCCGCGTTCTGGCGCGTCCGGCCTGCGAGCGTCGGACCTGCGCGTGTCCGGCCTGAGCGCGGCCGGTCCGAGGAGCGAGGGCACGTCGGCCCCGATCGCCCGCCGCCGCCGCCCGCCGCGGGTGCCGTACGCCCTGCTCGCGCCGTCGGTCGCGATCCTGGTGGTCGCGCTGGCCTACCCGCTGTTCTGGCAGGTGGTCACGTCGATGCAGCAGTTCGGGCTCGCCCAGCAGTTCGGCAAGCCGCCGACCTTCGTCGGCCTGCGCAACTACGTCGACCTGTTCACCGACCCGTACCTGTGGACGGTGGTCGTCCGATCGATCGTGTTCTGCCTGGTCAACGCCTTCGTCACGGTGCTGGTCGGGGTGGGCGTCGCAGTGCTCATGAAGGTGGTGCACGCCGGTGTGCGGATCGCCGTGCAGGTCGCGATGCTGCTGGCCTGGGCGATGCCGGTGGTCGCGGCGATGACCGTGTGGCGGTGGCTGTTCGACTACCGGTTCGGCGTCGTCAACGCCGGGCTCACGGCTCTCGGCCTGGACTTCACGGGCCACTCCTGGCTGGCGAACCCGCTCTCGTTCTTCTTCGTCGCCACCGTCATCGTCGTCTGGATGTCGGTGCCGTTCGTGGCCTTCTCGGCCTACGCCGGCCTCACCCAGGTGCCCGACGAGGTGCTCGAGGCCGCCGCTCTCGACGGTGCGAGCGGGTTCAAGGCCTTCCGCTGGATCACGATGCCGATGATCGCGCCCGTGCTGTCGATCGTGCTGCTGCTGCAGATCATCTGGGATCTGCGGGTGTTCGCCCAGATCAGGCTGCTGCAGGACGCGGGCGGAACCCCGAGCGAGACCAACCTGCTCGGCACCTACATCTACTCCCTCGGCGTCGGCTCCGGTGATTTCGGTGCCGCGTCCGCCGTCTCGATCTTCGTGCTGGCGCTCACGGTCGCCCTGTCGTGGGGGTACGTGCGCCGGTTGCTGCGCGACGAGGAGCAGTCATGAGCGCGTCCGTCGTCACCCGGCCATCGGCCGTGCGTCGCCGTCGTCCCAGGGTCGGGAGGATGGCGGCGTCGGCCCTGGGGCTGCTCGTCGCCCTCGTCTGGGCGTTCCCGGTCTACTGGATGATCAACTCGTCGTTCATGTCGAGCATCCGGCTGCAGGACGGGCGGGTGCACCTGCTGCCGGTGAACGCCTCGTGGGACAACTACACGAGCGTCTGGGCGTCCGGCTCGTTCCTGCCGGCGCTGCGGATGTCGCTCGCGGTGACCTTCCTCACCCTGGCCGTGACCCTGGTCTTCGCATTCCTGGCCGCGCTCGCGATCAGCCGGTTCAGGTTCCGGGGCCGGCGCAGCTTCATCCTCGCGGTCCTGCTCATCCAGATGCTGCCGGCCGAGGGCCTGTTCATCGCCCAGTACCGTCTGATCGGTTCGTTGCACCTGCTCAACACCGTGCTCGGCGTCTCGATCCTGTACATCGCGGCGGTCGTGCCGTTCACCGTCTGGATGCTGCGCGGGTTCGTCGCAGGCGTCCCGATCGAGCTGGAGGAGGCTGCCATGGTCGACGGGCTCTCCCGCACGCAGGCGTTCATCCGCATCACGTTCCCGCTGCTGGCCCCCGGTCTGGTGGCCTCCGGGGTGTACGCGTTCCTGCAGGCGTGGAACGAGTTCACGGTGGCGCTCGTCGTGCTGCAGTCCGATGCGTCCAAGACGCTGCCGATCTGGTTGCGCTCGTTCGTGCAGGCGTCGGCCAGCCGGGACACCGACTGGGGGCAGGTGATGGCGGCCTCGACCCTGATCGCGGTTCCCGTCATCGTGTTCTTCCTGTTCGTGCAGGGCCGGATGACCTCGGGGCTGGTGTCCGGTGCGGTCAAGGGCTGACGCCCGCCTTCGGGTGGGTCTGGACATCGGCGGGTCCAAGACGCAGGCCGTCGTGATCGATGACGACGGCGCGGTGCTGGCGACCGCCCGCACCCCCACGGTCCCCGGCGTGGCGGGGGTGCTCGAGGTCGCCGCCGCCACGGTCGCGCAGGCGCTCGCGGCCGCCGGCATCGAGCGCCCCCGCGCCGTCGGTGTTGGCCTGCCCGGCGTCGTCGATTCCGAGGGTGGCGTGGTCGAGCACGCGGTCAACCTCGGAATCCGGGAGCCGGTGGGGTTGGCGGGGCTGCTGGCGGGGCGGTTGGGGGTGGCGGTGCGATGCGAGAACGACCTGAATGCGGCGACGATCGGTGCCCGCCGGGTGCTGGTCGGCAGCGGGGACGGGGACGTGGACGATCTCGCGTTCCTGGCGCTAGGAACCGGGCTGGCCGCGGGCCTGCTGCTCGACGGTCGCCTGCGGCGCGGCTCGCACGGTGCCGCGGGCGAGATCGGGCACCTGATCCATGTGGCGGGCGGGCTGGTGTGCCCCTGCGGCCAACGCGGCTGCCTCGAGCGCTACGCGTCCGGCTCGGCGTTGGACGCGGCCTGGCCGTCGGCCGACGGTGTGCCGGCACCGGTCGCGGTGTTCGCTGCGGCGCAGGCAGGGGACGCGCGGGCCCAGCAGGTGCGGGCGACGTTCGTCGAGGCGCTCGCCGCAGCCGTCCGGGTGCTCGTGCTCACCTGCGACGTGCGCCGCGTCGTCATCGGCGGCGGGGTGGCAGCCCTGGGGGTCCCACTGCTCGACGCGCTCACGGCCGAGCTGGCCACCCAGGCGTACGGTTCGGCATTCCTGCGGTCCCTGGCCATCGCCGACCGGGTCCGACTCGCACCGGCGGGGCTCCCTGTCGGTGCTTTCGGTGCGGCGCTGCTCGCACCTGACGAGGAGGTCTGATGGAGGTCGTCATCGCCCCGGTCGATGCGCTGGCTGGGCTCGCTGCGGATGCGATCGAGACGCTGGTGCGTGCTCGGCCGGAGGCAGTGCTCGGGCTCGCCACGGGGTCGAGCCCGCTGGCGGTCTACGACGAGCTGGTGCGCCGGCACACCGAGCAGGGACTGTCGTTCGCGCGGGCCCGGGCCTTCACGCTCGACGAGTACGTGGGCCTGGCGGCCGACCACCCCCAGCGCTACCGCAACGTCATCGCCCGCGAGCTCACCGACCGGATCGACCTGGACCCGGCCCGCGTCGCAGGGCCGGACGGGTCGGCCGCCGACCTTCCTGCCGCGTGCGCCGCGTACGAGCAGGCGATCTCGGCCGCCGGGGGCATCGATCTGCAGATCCTCGGCATCGGGACCGACGGGCACATCGCCTTCAACGAGCCGGGGTCGTCGTTGGCCTCGCGCACGCGGGTCAAGACGTTGACGATGCAGACGCGTCAGGACAATGCGCGGTTCTTCGACGACGACCCGTCGGCCGTTCCGAACCACTGCGTGACCCAGGGCATCGGCACGATCCTGGCCGCCAGCCACCTGGTGCTGCTGGCCACCGGGCGGGCGAAGGCCGAGGCCGTGCACCAGCTGGTCGAAGGCCCGGTGAGCGCCATGTGGCCGGCCACCGCCCTGCAGCTGCACCCCCACGTGAGCGTGCTCGTGGACGACGCCGCGGCCGGTCGGCTGCAGCTTGCCGACCACTTCCGCCAGACCTGGGCCGCCAAGCCGGCCTGGCAGGGGCTGTAGCCACCGGGGTTCGTGTGGGTGCCCGCCGTAGACTTGTGCCCATGACCTCCCAGCCGCTGCCGCCCACCGGTCCTGACGAACCGTCGGGACCTGGCGGTCCGGGCGGCCCGGATGCGGGCACCGCGCTGCTGGAGCGTGAGGAGACCCGCGAGCAGGTCGAACCGGGGGACCACGAGCGGTTCGCGCACTACGTGCGCAAGGAGCGGATCCTGCAGTCCGCGGTGAGCGGCAAACCCGTCGTCGCACTGTGCGGGAAGGTCTGGGTGCCCGGTCGCGATCCGAGCAAGTTCCCGGTGTGCCCCGCCTGCAAGGCGATCCTGGAGGGCATGGGCGCCGGCGGTGGGGACGGCGACGGCACGGGTGACGACAAGGGCGGGTCCGGCGGGTCGGGGCGGCGTTGGGGCTTCGGCCGCGGCGGCTCCTCGGACGGGCGGTGAGCGCGGGCCCCTCGTCCGCGTCGCCGTCGTCGCCCCCCGTTCCGCCGCACGTGTCGCGGGCGGCCTCGCTGCCGCCTGCCTACCCGGCGCGTGCTTCCTGGGGGACGGCCCAGCGGCTACGGGCGTGGCAGGCGCAGGCGCTCGTGGCCTACCGCGAGAAGGCTGCCCGTGACTTCCTGGCGGTCGCGACCCCGGGCGCGGGCAAGACGACGTTCGCGCTGCGCGTGGCTGCCGAGCTGCTGGAGGCGGGGACGGTCCGCCGGATC
>JAHIJU010000192.1 GCA_018898235.1 Actinomycetota bacterium
TGCCTGCTCGGCCCCCTTCGTGATCGCAGCGGCAAGGTTCCGGCGGAGCGGGTTCACCTCGCCGGTCCGCGAGCGGTCGCTGAGAGGGATGGCCTTGTCCTCAACGATGAACGCGACGTCGTGAAGAACGAGCAGGTGATCTGCCTCCGCGAGTTTCGTGTAACCCTTGGGATCACCAGTGTCCTCAGATTCACTCGCGGGCACGAAGTACTCGATCCCATCGTGCCCTTCGATTCCGGGGACCAACTTCCTGAAGAGGCCAGCGACCCCGTCTTCCAGGTACTTGCCACGATGGGCCGCGTAGGCCTCCCAATGGGTCGAATTCTTCAAGACATCTTCGAGACCCGACTTCACCGCATCGGCGATAAGCGCAGGATGGATGGTCATCACCAGGCCCCTGCGGGAGATGAGTGGGTGTGCGCGCACCGGCGAGTTGCCGTCCAGGTGAGCCCGCAGGGCCGCCCCTACCCCCTCTCGCGGATCGGGCGCGGCGAAGAACGCAGCCACCTTGCCTGCCATCTCCGCCGGAAGTCCCGTGCGGGCAGCAACGTCAGCAACCGGGACAGCCGCCTGGGCAGCAGACGGATTGAAGAGGCCGGCGAGACCGTCGAGTGCGACCCGTTTCTCGTCTTCCGTCGGCACGCGGCCCGGCGCCATGTCAATCGAGCTGAATGCGTCGGCAAGTCCTTCGCCGCGCTGGTTGAACTGCTCAATCTGCATCTCGTGGCAAGCATTGAGGAAGGAGAGCGCATCGTCGGCGCCGAATCCGAGAAGTGCTCTGATCCCGGCGTCGACTGCTGGCGCACAGAACAGACCTCGCAGCGTCTCCTCTTGCATCTCTGGGTAGGAGGTTCCGCGCAGCCAGCGTCCGTTACCACGAACGGCTGCGGCAACCTGCGCCATATCGTCGAACTCCTCTGCTGCGAGTAGGTCGCGGACGGTGGCTAGGTCGAGAACCTCACGGGCAAGCGGGATCAACCGCTCGCTTATGACGCCGCACAACTTCTGATCGACAGGCTTGACATCGCGGACGGGATCTAGCTCGGTGTCTGCGCAAAGGAGCGCAACGGCCAGGATCTCGGAGACTGCTGGGCCGCTCTGCGCGCCGGCAAGCGGCATGACACCAGCAGGCGCGAACGGCAAGGTCGCCATCCGGATGGCTTCCAGCGTCCCCAGGGGGTCGTATCCGGACAGCCCCTCGACGAGCTGCTTCGCTGCACCGTCGATGCGCTCCTCAACCTCAGCCTGAGGATCAGTCGCCTTCAGGACATCCGTCAACAGCTTCGCCGCATCTACGGCACTGTTGAGCAGGGTCTCGACGTGCTGGTCCACGCGCCCTGCCTTGGGCTTGCGGCTGCTTGGCTTCTTCCGCCGCTTCCGCGAGGACTTCGATGCCATCTGAACGGCGCCTCTCCCCTTGACCCACTGCCAGACCAGCCGCCCCAGAATGCCGGTGGCGGCGAGCCGAGCTGCCCGGTGGAGGCTCGATTCGCCGGTTTCCAGCGTCGAGGACACCGTGTTCTGACGGTAGTGGATGACTTGGCGAAAGGTGGGGGAATCCGCCGAGCTCGTTGCGCAGGCGCCGGTTGTTGAACCTGGCGACCCATCCCGGAGTCGCGATCTCGACGTAGTTCAGCGTCCGCCAGGCCTCGCGGCGGCGGATCCGCTCGGCTTTGTTCCCAGCCCACCGTGGACCCGGCCCGGGCGCTCTCGCAAGCGACGCCGACCGCCCCGATCGAGGACCGCAGCCGAGTGTCCTCCCGCTCGGGCCCGGCGATCCGCGCCACGCCCCGGCGCTCGTCCCTGGCCGCCTACATCGGTCTCGGGCTAGTTGACCCAGTTCCGCAGCATCTCAGGATTGATCCCCCCGCGCGGTTACGCGATTGCGGTGCTCGTCCTGCCCCGTCGGACCGGGAGGTCTCGGCATACATGCAAGAAGAGTCGCGGCCGTCATCAGCTCCTCGTCTGCGCCGGCCGAGGTCAGCGCAGAGGCAAGAGGGTCAGCTCGCGCTTCCACTCCTCGACCGCTCGCGTCAGGTCCGAGACGGTAGTGCTCACGGTGACGAAGAAGCCGTAGAGATCGGTGTCGACTCCGGGCGGCGGTGACCACGGAGGTCCCGCCTCGAGTGAGAAGTGCACCCGGAGGGTCCTGCTTACCTCCCCCGTAGCGCCAACGCTGAACCCGAGGTTCGGCTCCGTGAAGACCAGCAGATGCGATTCGTCGGCCGGGAACGGACCTGCCTTGACCTCGCCAGCAGCGACGGAGCGGAGCCAGCCGGCGAGTTCAGCGGCCTCCCACGTGGTCAGGCACGCGTCCTCGAAGTGCCAGCGCCTCTCGTCCGGGAGGCGGACGTCGCCCCGGACGACAAGCCAATTGGCGTCCCAGTCGCGAGGCCCGCTTCCACCGACGCTCGGGTACTGGTAGCCCAGCGGTCGCAGATCGATCTCTGCTCCGTCGGTCGAAGTCAGCCTCACGCCGGCATCTTGCCCGGTTGCACTCCGTCAAGACGTCAACGCGACGTGTCGCACCGGGTTCACGGCGTCATCGGGCTCTCCGCGAGTCGTGGGCCGGGCCACGAAGTGGGTCCGAGGCCGGAGCTTGACTCATAGGCTCACCCTGTGACCGGACGACCGACCAAGACTGAACGTATGCGCGCAGAGGCACGGGAGCGCGCAGCCGCGCTGGGCCCGCTCCTCCCCGTCGAGCCGGGCGGTCGCGGCCCGGATGGGTCACCACAGCTCGGCACCGGCCAGGTGTTCGCAACCAAGACGGGTGAGACCTTCCATCGCGCGTGGTGCGAGACCGTCGGTCAGGTGTGGGATCAGAGGCCGAAGTCGCTCTTCCTGATCACCGAGGGCTCGGTCGGGTCCCGGCGCCCGTGCAAGCAGTGCACCGTTGTCTAGCGGGGCTATCCGCTGACGCTCCGTTCGGACAGGGACGATCCCGTCGGCAACCCCTGACGCGCTTCAGGATCGTCACCACCGCTGACTCGGGCCGCACCTTGGCTCGGCGGTCAGAGCCGCCCCAGCTGCGCTAGGGCGACGCGCTCGCCCCACGGCCGACCCGCCTCGTCAACCAGCTCATGGTCAAGGTCGGAGCCGAGCACCTCACGGATCACCCGGGCGACCTCGCCAGCGACCAAGTGCGGGGACGTCACTTCTGTCGAGTACGGGCCGGCCGGGGCTTCGATCACCGCGATCCAGCGCGTCGCCTCGATGGGGAAGACCTCAACCAGCA